>NZ_QQAI01000046.1:0-596 GCF_021023115.1 Psychrobacter sp. CCUG 69069 | reverse complement strand
CTATCTTTTTAACAGCTTCAGCTTTAAATTCGTCACTGTAGGTTCTTAATTTCTTGGTCATGGTAAACTCCGATTAATACGCTTAGTTTACCAAGTTTATCTCTACGGTTTCTTCAGCATAGCTCATACATCAAAGTCATTAATCAGCTTTGTTGTAATCTGATGGAGAGAATCCTGCCTGATACACCTGATTTTGTAGTGCAAACGAGAGAGCTTGGTTTTCGCTTTTTCTCTGTTTTTACTGCCTTTTTTGGTGCGGCTGAGTGCTTTATTTAGTTGGCGCAAACGTTTTAGATTGGTCTTTAATGGGTTTGGCGCTTTGATTTTAGTGCCGTCTGATAAAACCAACAAATCGGTAATACCAAGGTCGATGCCCACGCTTTTACCTGTCTTTTTAGTAGGAAGTGAAGATGCTTGCATCTCAACGGCTACGCTAACAAACCACTTACCGCCACGCTTGGAGATGGTAGCTGACATGATCTTGCCGTCAAATCGCAATGCTTCTTTTAATCGAACCCAGCCTAGATTGGGTATGCGAATGGACTTACCTTTGATAGCGAATTGGTCATTAGACAGACTAAATTTATCGTCACGCC
>NZ_QQAI01000045.1:0-882 GCF_021023115.1 Psychrobacter sp. CCUG 69069 | reverse complement strand
AAGTGAAACATCGTAGCGCCAATGGTAGTGTGGTTCGCCCATGTGAGAGTAGGTCATCGTCAGCTCTCTATTCCTGATTTGCCCCTTGATACTAACGTATCAAGGGGCTTTTCTTTGTGTGTTATTTGGGTTTGTTCGGAACTGTTTATCTTATTTGTCGTATAAAATGTAATATTCTCCTCTGAGAATTAACTAAATATTTATGTTAGCAGCTTTTACCTTCTTTAAAACACCTCTCTAAACCTGTTGTGAGCATCATTTTCATTATCCAATGAGAAATAAAAATGTAAGCTTCTACTCTCCATCTTTAAGTTTTGTTTGGACGAGTGAAAAATCTCCCCTATAAGTTCCTTCTTAATCTAAGACCTTCAGAACAAATACCTCTTAACGGAAAATTGCTGATTGACCTTTTAGCTTTGTATCTCTCAACTGCAAAATTTGTTATTAGCTAAACGTATAATGCCACAATTACTCAATTTGTCTAATTCAATGGGCTCCCGGTAAGTGAAAAAAATTCTAAATAGACTTTTTATAACCCTATGAAAACCCTAGTGTTATTTACTCTCTGTTTTGAGTTATCGAATTAACTTTAAAAAACTGTAAACGAGTGCTTGACCCCACATTAAAACCACGTATAATGCCACCCAGTCGAAAGGGAAGGCAGAAAGAGCGGGCAGTAAAACTGCATAACCACTCAGAATGCTTTATTAGGATGAAGGACTTTTACTACTCATAGAGAGTATGAAAAGAACCTCAAACTAAATAAAAAATACTTCTTGACTTGATAAAAAAAGCGTCTATAATACGCACCTCATTAAGGGAAGCGGTTAATAAGAAGGGTGATTAATCATCCATAATTAACAAGCTAACTTATTGAAACAA
>NZ_QQAI01000044.1:0-936 GCF_021023115.1 Psychrobacter sp. CCUG 69069 | reverse complement strand
CAATTGAACAAGGATGGCAGCACTCAAGTGTATGCGGCTATTGAGTCGCCAGCGCAGCAGATGTAGTTCTATTAATAAGTTATCAGATATATAAGTTCAACTCTCATTTCATGGATTAACTTAGGTCAATATTATGAATAAAAACAGATTTAACCGCAGGCGTTTTTTGACAGGGTCATCCACCTTGCTCGGCGCGTCGATGCTATCCACACTACCGACGATGGCTAATAGTGCTTTAACTAAAAGCCAAAATGTCGTAGTCAATAGTGATAGAGCCGATCACATTGTACCTATACTAACGGGTAATGAATTTGATCTTTATGTCAGTGAGAAGATGATAACGGTCAACGGCAAGTCAAGCATGGCAACGCTGATAAATGACTCACTGCCTGCGCCAACGCTTAAGATGCAAGAAGGCGATACGGTCACCATTCGAGTCCATAATCAGCTGAATGAGTCGACCTCTATTCACTGGCATGGCCTCTTAGTGCCGTTTGAGATGGATGGCGTACCGGGTATCAGCTTTGATGGTATTCCTGCGGGTAGCACCTTCACGTACAAATTTAAACTGACACAGTCAGGCACTTATTGGTATCACTCGCATACTGGCTTCCAAGAGCAGACCGGTATGCGCGGGGCTATTGTGATTGAACCTAAAGGGCGCGAACGCTATCCTATCGAGGAAGATCACGTTATCCTGCTTAGTGATTGGACGCATCGCGATCCGCATAATCTGCTAAAACTACTTAAGCAGCGTGCTGACTTTGATAATTATCATCTGCCAGACTTTAAAAAGCTATTGTCCGATATTGCCGCTACGGATCTTGAGGCGGCTTATGATAAACGTAAAATGTGGAACCAGATGCGCATGATGCCGACTGATTTTACTGATTTATCTGGTGAGACCACGTTTACTTATCTTATGAATGGTAAAAC
>NZ_QQAI01000043.1:0-958 GCF_021023115.1 Psychrobacter sp. CCUG 69069 | reverse complement strand
ATCACTGTGATGAATCACATCTTTGGGATAGTTTCTATCTGCTATTGCTTGATTTAACGCCGCCATCACCATATCTGTGTTCATACGATTAGATACTTTCCAGCCCACAATAGCGCGAGCAAACACATCAATAATAAAAGCGGTATACACCCAGCCGCTTATCGTCTTGATATAAGTAAAGTCTGCCACCCAGAGCTGGTTAGGGCGATGAGCGCTAAAGTTACGATTAACTAGGTCATCAGCACGCTTTTGATCATCACGGCTGTGAGTTGTTATTTTACCCTTACCGCGCCAGACACCTTGTAGGCCATGCTGTCTCATTAAACGCTCTATGGTACAACGAGCAACCTTTAACCCGTCAGCTTTCATCTGCTGCCATACTTTACGCGCACCGTAACGGCATTTGCTGTCCTGCCAGATACGTTTAATCTCGCTGATGTAAAAGTCGTCATGTTGACTGCGCAGTGAGCGTTTTTCAGGGTAGCTCTCCAAGTCTTTAGCACGGTGATAGGTTGATGGGGCAATCGGTAATACTCTACAGATCAGCTCGACCCCATAATTATTCTTATGATCGTCGATGAATTGAATCATGATTTTAGTCAGCGGTCGAGCTCCGCCTGGGCGAAAAAAGCGGCAGCCTTACGTATGATCTCATTGGCTTGCTTGAGCTCTCTGCATTCGCGTTCAAGCTCCTTGATGCGCTCTTTATCACTTTGCGCTTGCACCGATGCAGGAATAGTTTGATCGATGTGTTTTTTATGCCACGACCGCAGGGTTTCAGGCGTACAGCCAATCTTAGGGGCAATGGCTTGAATCGCTGACCATGTGGAAGGATAGTCGCCCAACGCTTCTATCAGCATGCGAACGGCGCGTTCTTTAATCTCAGGAGTGTAGGTTTGTTTTTTCATTGTCGTATTCTCTCAGAATGTTGAGTCTCCGACAATCCCGGGGCGGTTCA
>NZ_QQAI01000042.1:0-980 GCF_021023115.1 Psychrobacter sp. CCUG 69069 | reverse complement strand
ACCCCACTCTCAACTTGAAATAAGCAATTCAAACTGAAGAGGCGGGTTACCAAGTTTTTTGTTGAGTACAAAGCACAGATTGTGTGAAAGAATCTTACGAATCAATCGATGAGACAAATGCCATAAATCTCTTGCTCGTACCCTTTGTATATTAAATCGTTCTGATAGCTGACCAATGACTGTTTCAACGATACGGCGGGCTTTCATCAGCCGTCTTACCACAGGTTTGGGTCTATCCTCTTTCATGTTAGCTCTAAGTGGCGTTTGTAAATCTACTCCTTGAGCGTCGTAGTACGATGTCAGACTAGGGCTGATATACCCTTTATCAGCGCCAAGTAGCCCATGAATATGAGTGGTGATTTCTGGGGCAACCGCTCTTTCATCAACATTGGCAGGAGCAAAGGTAAAGCCTTTAATCATGCCCGATAAGTTAACAAGCAAATGTCCTTCAAAGCCATAGTACCTCTCTTGCTTAGCCGCACAGTAGCTAAAAGCCGCTAAGTCTTGATAGTTTTTATGCCGATAAGCGCGTCCATAATGACAGACGGGTATCGGAAAGCCATCCATAAAATGAATGTTGTCACGGCCTTCAATTTGACTGACGTTATCTTGTATCTGCTGTTTGACTTGCCACAGATTGGCGCAGTGCTTTGCGAAGTTAGGGTATGAGCCGATGGCTGGAAACCAGTCTTGCCAATGCTGGGTAAAGTATTGCCAAATCTGTTTGTCTTGATCTAGGTGTAAAAATTCACCGACCATCTCCATGCAAATAACCTCAGGATCACTTAGCTTTGGTGCGTAACCTGCACTTCGCAAGGGCTGGGTGACGACTATTTTGTAATATTGCTCTACCATTAAATAGATATTGATGATAAATTCGTCTATGGGCATCTCACAACTCCATTGTATTCTTGGTCGAAAACAATAGATTAGTGAGGTGCTCTTCTTTTTTCAATCACTTTCGAAGTTGAGAGTGGGGT
>NZ_QQAI01000041.1:0-1277 GCF_021023115.1 Psychrobacter sp. CCUG 69069 | reverse complement strand
TGACCCCTGCCGTCAAATCCGTACAACTAAACTTGGGAGATTTTAGTTACGCAGCCTGACGATAATAATCAAACCACACCTGTCTTGGCGATTTATAGCCTAAACCCTTTTGAATTCTCGTTTGGTTGTAGTACAACTCGATATATCTAATGATATCGGTAATGGCGGCAAATCTGGTCTTATAGTCCTGATGATATATCAACTCATTCTTTAATACGCCCCAGAAGCTCTCTATAGGTGCGTTATCAAAGCAGTTACCTTTAGCGCTCATTGAGCCTGCAAACTGATGTCGCTTGATGATCTTGTGATACGCATGGCTACAATATTGACTGCCTCTGTCAGAGTGAACTATTAGCCCTTTGCTGGGTCGTTTGTTCTTGATTGCCATATTGAGTGCACGGCATACTAGATCAGCGGTCATACGTTTGTTGATGGCATAGCCGACCAGCTCTTTAGTGTATAAGTCTTTAACGCCTGCCAAGTACAGCCAACCATCATTTGTCCAGATATAGGTGATGTCACTGACCCAAGACTCATTAGGACGCTTAGCATCAAATTGCTGGTCAAGCACGTTCGGATAGACCAGCTTATTGTGATTAGAGTCTGTCGTAATTTTAAAGCGCTTGTGGCGACGGCATTTAATGTTATGTTCCTCTTTAATGCTCCTAACCATGTATAGGCTAATGTCATGGCCTTGCTCTGTTAGCTGGGCATGCAAACGTTCATAACCATAACGTTCTTTACTTTCACTGTGAGCGGCTTTAACTAGTAGCTCACAATGGTTGCGATGTATCTGCTGCTCGCTGATATCGCGACTACTCCAGTCGTAATAGCTTGATGGTTTGACGCTTAACACACGGCACATAGTGGTGATGTTAAATATCTGCTGATTGTCTTTAATAAAGGCGTACCTTACTAGCTGTGCTTGGCGAAGTACGCCGTCGCCTTTTTTAATATCTCTCGCTCCTCTTCGGCAACTTTAAGTTGTCGCTTGAGCTGCTTTATTTCTTGAAGAGCCTTCATAAGATCAGGATCATATTGTTCTGTGCCGACAAGCTTGCCTTGATTGGCTTTGTTGTTCCAGTTCGATAAGGTTTGCATGGCGATGCCAAGCTGCTTTGCAGTCGCTGAAATATTACCGTTGTTGTCTGCTATCTTTTTAACAGCTTCAGCTTTAAATTCGTCACTGTAGGTTCTTAATTTCTTGGTCATGGTAAACTCCGATTAATACGCTTAGTTTACCAAGTTTATCTCTACGGTTTCTTCAGCATAGCTCA
>NZ_QQAI01000040.1:0-1424 GCF_021023115.1 Psychrobacter sp. CCUG 69069 | reverse complement strand
TGAACTGACCCCCATAAGTTGGACACAACTTATGGGGTATTTTTATGCGTTACGATCTAGACTTTAAGATGCAAGTCATCGCATACTATCGGCAAGGACATAGTAGTCAGGCCACCGCTAAGAAATTTAACGTCAATCCAGAGTTTGTACTCAAATGGGTCAAACAATACCAAAGCGGTGGCATAGATGCCATTAAGCCAAAGACAAGCAAAGCCAAATACAGCAGTGAGTTTAAACTGAAAGTGTTAAGCACCATGCTAGAACAAGGTTTAAGTCAATCACAGACAGCACTGACATTTAACATCAGCTCACCGGCCCTAATCAGTCATTGGCACAAAGCGTATCGATTACACGGCTTGTCTGGACTAACAACCAAGCCTAAAGGTAGAGTCGCCATGAGTAAGCCCTTTATTACAGACAAACCAGATGATGAAAAGACATTAGCAGAATTGAAGCGTGAGAATGAATACCTACGTGCGGAGGTTGCTTACCTAAAAAAGCTCGATGCCTTGCTCAAGGAGAAGGAAAAGAAACAAGCTTTGAGAAAGCAAGGCTCATCGAAGCATTGAGGCAAGAGCACCCTTTATCTGCTTTGCTCAACATCGCTAAGATGGCTAAGAGTGTCTTTTACTACCAGTCAGTTTGATGTTAAAGACAAATATGCAGACTTAAAACAATGTATTACTGAGCTTTACCACAAGCACAAAGGCAGGTATGGCTACCGTAGAGTCACAGCTGCGTTAAAGCAGCAAGGCGCTTATCATAACCATAAGCTCATTGCTAAGCTTATGCGTCAAATGAAGCTTAGCGCAAAGATAAGACGTCAGAATTACCGATCCTATAAAGGACAACAAGGTAAGATCGCGAAGAATTATTTAAAGCGCCAGTTTTATGCAGGTCATCCGCATAAGCGCTGGCTGACTGACATTACTGAGTTTAAGGTGGGTGATGATAAGCTGTATCTATCACCCATACTTGATTGTTATAACAATGAGATTGTCAGTTACACACTCTCAAGGCGACCAACCTATGACTTAGTGAGCAAGATGCTAGGTGATGCTTTAGCAAAGACGAAAGCGTGCCGTGATAAGACACTCATGCTGCACTCAGATCAAGGTTGGCATTATCAAATGAGACAGTTTGGACAGGTGCTTAAACAGCATGGTATTAAGCAAAGTATGAGCAGAAAAGGCAATTGCTTAGATAACGCACTGATGGAAGGGTTCTTCGGGACATTAAAGTGTGAGACAATTTATATTGAAAAGCCTCAAACGATTGAGGAGTTAGAACAACAGATTCATGAGTACATGCACTATTACAATCATGAGCGTATTCAAGTGAAACTAAAAGGACTGAGTCCTGTGCAGTACAGAACTCAGTCCTTGATATAAACTTAAACCGTCCAACATTTGGGGGTCAGTTCA
>NZ_QQAI01000003.1:0-220307 GCF_021023115.1 Psychrobacter sp. CCUG 69069 | reverse complement strand
AACCAAACGAGAATTCAAAAGGGTTTAGGCTATAAATCGCCAAGACAGGTGTGGTTTGATTATTATCGTCAGGCTGCGTAACTAAAATCTCCCAAGTTTAGTTGTACGGATTTGACGGCAGGGGTCAAAAATACATCACCTAAATAACGTACAACGATATAATCTGTATCGTCTCCTACCTATTAATACATAATTATTTAACGGTCTCGTCAGTTACATCAGCGCAGCCCTTTCTATTATACTGCGTCGAAGCTGCTTCATATTTACCTCTTAAAAGAGCATAGTTAGATTGAAGTGCACCATCACCTCCTTCTAAAAAGAAAAGTGCAGGCCAAAACAATACTAACCCAACACCCATTTGCCAAGCGTCAGCTGATGCCTCTTTATCTACCTGACCAGTAATCGTGGCTACTCTTTGTGATATCTCTCTCATTTCATTTTCTAAAGTAGCACAGCTAAGACTAGCGTATTCATTCGGAGATACGTAAGTGATAGGAATCTTAGTAGATTTACTAGCACAGCCGCCTATGGTCAAAACAGTAGCTAGCCCTAACAAAATGGCAGGTAATTTAGCTTTCAATAAATACTCCTTATTTTTTATCTTTGAACTTTTAATAGTAAGCAAAGAGGATAGGCGATGATCTAATTGTCAAAATTTACATTATATACAAATAGAAATAATTATGTAACATTTATAAGTTCTAAAAAATGTGTGAAAACTCCAGTGAACTCTACCTATGGCACAAAAAAAGCGCTGCTATCTTAAAGATAACAGCGCTTTCGGTAGTCAAAACACTTTTACTATTCTAGATTCATAGTGAAAAGCACTTTATGGGTTGACTGAAGTAGTATAACTAGGCAACCGAGTAAAGAGTGTACTTATAGTACATCGAACACAGTTAACGACATCGTACGAATTCAGCCGGGGTATAAATTACATCATGCCGCCCATTCCACCCATACCGCCCATTCCACCAGCACCAGCCATGCCAGCCATTGGGTCTTCTTTTTCTGGTAGGTCAGTAATCATGGCTTCAGTCGTCAGCATGAGACCAGCAACAGAGGCAGCATTCTCTAGCGCTGAGCGAGACACTTTAGCTGGATCAAGAATACCCATCTCTAGCATATCGCCATATTCACCAGAGGCAGCATTGTAACCGTAGTTACCAGTACCGTTTTTCACTTCGTTCACCACGACTGATGCTTCTTCGCCAGCGTTGGTGACGATTTGGCGCAGTGGTGCTTCCATTGCGCGACGTAGGATATTGATACCCGCATCTTGATCATCGTTATCGCCTTTTAGCTCAGACAATGCATTCATTGCACGCACTAAGGCAACACCGCCACCAGGGACAACGCCTTCTTCAACCGCTGCACGAGTTGCATGTAGCGCATCATCAACGCGGTCTTTTTTCTCTTTCATCTCAGTTTCGGTCGCTGCGCCAACTTTGATAACTGCTACGCCGCCTGCCAGTTTCGCAACACGCTCTTGTAGCTTTTCTTTATCGTAGTCAGACGTTGACTCTTCGATTTGACGGTTGATAGACTCAACGCGGTTATCGATGTCAGCCGTGTTACCAGCGCCATCAACGATTACGGTGTTTTCTTTACCAACGGTTACTTTTTTAGCCGTACCCAATTGCTCAAGCGTTGCAGTCTCTAAGCTTAGACCAATCTCTTCAGAGATAACCGTACCACCTGTTAGCGTTGCGATGTCTTCTAGCATGGCTTTACGGCGATCACCAAAACCTGGCGCTTTCACCGCACACGTTTTTAGGCCGCCACGCATGTTGTTGACAACCAGAGTCGCGAGCGCTTCGTTTTCTACGTCTTCAGCGATGATGAGCAATGGCTTGCTCTGCTGCATAACTTGCTCAAGTAATGGCACGATCTCGCGGATGTTGCTGATTTTTTTGTCAACAAGCAAGATGTATGGGTTTTCAAACTCAGCAGTCAGGCTGTCTTGCTTGTTAGCAAAGTACGGGCTGATATAGCCACGGTCAAACTGCATACCTTCTACGACTTCTAAGGTATCTTCAAAGCTTGAGCCTTCTTCTACCGTGATAACGCCTTGCTTGCCTACTTTTTCCATCGCTTGCGAGATCAGCTCACCGATTTTGGTGTCTGAGTTAGCAGAGATAGAACCCACTTGAGCGATGGCTTTTTCGTCATCGGCTGGTGTAGATAGTTTATGAATCTCTTTAACTGCTGCACGAACTGCTTTGTCGATACCGCGCTTAAGATCCATTGGGTTCATGCCAGCAGCCACTGACTTCATGCCCTCTTGCAAGATTGACTGAGCCAATACCGTCGCAGTCGTCGTACCATCACCAGCGACATCATTTGTGCGGCTAGCGACTTCACGGACTAGTTGAGCGCCCATGTTTTCAAATTTGTTTTCAAGCTCGATTTCTTTGGCTACCGATACACCATCTTTAGTGATGGTAGGCGCGCCAAAAGATTTATCGATAACCACGTTACGACCTTTAGGGCCTAAGGTTACGCGTACTGCGTTTGCTAGAACGTTTACGCCGTCCATCATTTGTTTACGGGCATCAATGCCGAATTTTACGTCTTTTGCCATGTTAAATTACTCCACTATTATAAGTATGAGAATACAATTGAATGATTCGATAGTACGGTTGGACATGCTGTCGGCCAATTAGCCTTCTAGCACACCCAATACATCAGATTCTTTCATAATAAGCAGTTCTTCGCCGTCAACTTTTACGGTTTGACCAGCATATTGACCGAACAAAACTTTGTCGCCAGCTTTTACATCTAATGCACGAGTTTCACCGTTGTCACGAATTTGACCATTACCAGTTGCAAGCACTTCACCTTGTGATGGTTTTTCTTGTGCTGAACCAGGAAGTAAGATACCACCAGCAGTTTTTGTCTCTTCTTCTATGCGGCGGACGACAATACGGTCATGTAAAGGACGAATGTTCATCGATATGACTCCAAAAGTTGGTTATTTAAATAAAGGGTTTATTTGAATTAATAGTCTCAACGCTAGTATCTACAAGCATTACTGCGTAAAGCAGCCTTCTTAAGATAAGCCTTGAGCTTGTAACAAAAAGTGGGGGCACGCGTGGCTCGCTTCAAGTGTAAAGCCCAAAAATTTACAAGAATTTTGCATAACACGGGCTATTAAATGAGGAATGTCATTATTTAAAAACGTTTCGTTTGAAGTACCCTATGACAAATGGCATTAGCATGGTGTTTAAAGCGTTCATTTGATTCATGATAGATGACCGTACTTCTTTTATGGTCAGTGGCTTAACTGATCTTTTTTACTAAGCTTACAGTCGGTTACTTAGTATGCGAGCACTAGCTTTGCTCGTAACATTAACTACAAGCGCACCACATCAAAGGCCACTCCTATCCTTGAAAATGTAACACAATATGACCATTATAACTTTTGATCCTGTCATGTCAGTCATCAAAAAACAGTCATCAAAAAAACGAACATGACTGCATAAAAGTTAATTAAGGAATATCCATGAGTTTTTTCTCAATGATTAAAAAAGCAATTGTCACTAATGACGCACAGCGCAGCAAGTCTAGACGCCTGACTATCTTAACCTCAGGGGCAAGTATTGCTGCCATCGGAGCTTTAAGTATGACCGCACCCACCCTGGCAAACGCAAAAACCGTTCAACCATCAAGCGCAAATTATAGTTTTACCGTAGAAGATAAATATAAAGGGACGGCTACTCGCACCTTAAGCAAGTCGGGCAATACTTGGAAATATGATGTCAATGCGCGCGTGGCTGGTGTTGCAAGCGCGGTACAAAGCAGTACCTTTACCATCATCGGTAATAATGTCACGCCAACCCAAGCGAGCACCACTTATAAGTTATTAGGTATGGGACGTACCCATAAGTTGAACTTTAACCCTCGTAATAAAAAGGTCACCAGCAACTACAAAGGCAAAACGACGACCATGGACATGGCACAGCAAGCCTTTGATGATTTGAGTCTTGAAGTACAGATTCGTCAAGACTTGTTAAACGGTAAATTCTCTGGCAACTACTACATGGCGAAAAAAGATAAAATTGAGAAGACGCCATTTAAAAAGTCTGGCAACACTAAAGTCACTGTACCAGCTGGGACATTTGACACTGTGCGTGTCGACCGTATCCATGATGACAACAGTCGCTCTACCAGTTTTTGGTTAGCGCCAAGCTTAAATTACTTACCCGTCAAAGTAAGCCAGATCAATGATGGTAAAAAAATGGATTTAGAATTGACTAAGGTCAACTAATAAAACTATCGGTACTTTTCTTGTGTTAAATGGATTGTACAAAATACAAAAGCGGCGCTCTAAATAGAGCGCCGCTTTTTTTTGATCCTGATCGTACATGATAAGGTTACGATTCATTCATCGGTCAACGTGGGGGTTTGACGACATTATTCATCGATGGCAGACGCTTGAGCAAAACAAACAGCCAAACATTGATAGTGAATAACAGCACAAAATCAATCAGATAAACCATTATTTCGGCCCAGCTGCTGCCGTAAGCGCGGGTAAAAAGCACCACACCACTGGCTCCTAAGTACACTAAGGTAAACATACTGCCTATTAATAACGCATATGGTGAGCGGCCACGTAGTATCCACGGCGTCAAAACAAATGCTGGCACCAGCCACAGCGCTTGCCATGCGATGCCACCGATGATATCGGGACTACGTGGGTTAAAGAGGTTAATAAAGATAGGCAGCGCAAACAGCCTATAGACCAACCAAACGAGCCAAGTCACCATCAAGCGCTGACGAATAGGCGCAATAGGCTTTTTGGCTTTGACAGATTTATCGGACTTATTTACTGGTGCCGTAGACTTTTTCTCACTATTGGAGCGGTTTGTAACCATTAGATGTATGTACTTCCTAATTAATAACACGGTAGCATGAGGCTTAACAACCTAAGCGCAGCTTAGTTACTCCAGTTGGCTTGCGCCAGCGCAGTGGCACTAATAGCCAAACGACGACCTTGGGCGATAGCCAGCTCACGCTCATCAGCAGACACTGGCTGATCATGAAGTGCGCCACTGACGTGACTGGCGCCATAAGGCGTACCACCGCGATGGGTACGGTTGAGCGCAGGCTCTGCATAAGGCACACCAACGATGATCATGCCGTGATGCATCAATGGTAGCATCATCGTCAATAAGGTCGTCTCTTGGCCGCCGTGCATCGAACCCGTTGCGGTAAATACTGACGCGGGTTTATTCTGCAAATTACCTGCCAGCCATAGCGTGACGGTATTGTCCCAAAAATACTTCATGGGCGCGGCCATATTACCAAAATGCGTGGGGCTACCAAGTGCCAAACCGCTACAGTCTTTCAGATCATCCATTGTGCAATAAAGATCCCCTTCATCAGGTATCGCAGGCTTACTCGATGTGGTCTCTGGTGCCACCGTTGGCACCGTACGGATACGCGCGGTCATGCCCGCATCTTCAATACCTTGAGCAATAGCATATGCCAACGTCTTAGTCGTACCATAACTAGAATAATAGAGCACCAACACATAGGGGGCGGTCTGACTCATTAGCAACACTTCCTCATCAATCATTAACATTATTATGGACAGCAATCATCATAGCAGCTTCTATACCTATCTATCATGCCGCTAAAATTTTGCCTATAACATCAAAACATATAAATAAATAGACAGACAGGCCAGTGATTTGCACCATTAGCATGTGCACACATTATGCCCGAGTCATTCCCTGACATGCAAACTCGCACGCTTAGTATTGCCGCCAGCAAAACCCTGTAACGGTTACTGCTGTGCATTTTGACACAATTAAACGGCAGATGATAACGACATATTTTTGTTACACTACTTTCACTCTAATACTTGCTCAATGGTTAACATGGAAAACATAACAAAAAAAATCCCATTTTTACATCAACGCTGGTTTCAGTTTTTGCGATTTTTGGTTCGGCATTTTTTTGAAGACAACTGCCAGCAAAAGGCTGCGTCACTGACCTACACCACCATGTTATCCATTGTGCCTATATTTACGGTGCTACTGATGATCTTATCGTCAGTACCAGCACTGGCGTCTGTGAGAGCACAGATCTATGAGGTGATTTATAGTAACTTGCTACCACAGTCCAGCATGCAGGTTAGTGAATACATCAATAACTTCGCCGAAAAGTCGTCTAATCTAACCATTATTGGTGCCATGGTACTGTTTTTTACCACTATCATGACGTTGACGACCATTGAGCGTGCTTTTAACCAAATCTGGCGGGTAGAAAACCGCTCGGGCGGCCTAAAAAGCATACTGCGCTACTGGACCATAGTGACGTTAGGGCCATTGGTATTGGGGACGGCGTTTATTGCCTCAAGTGCGGTGCAAAGCCTGAGCTTCTTAAATCGGCAAATTGCTGGCTATGGTATTGACTGGTCTTTTTGGGTACAAGCCGTCTCGATTGGCATTACCATTGCAGGCTTTATCGGTATGTACTGGTTTACCCCCAAAGCACGTGTGCCAGTAAAAAACGCCGCCATTGCCGGTCTGTTTGTCGCCATTGTGTTTGAGCTGATGAAGCATCTTTTTGGTACTGTGATGGCAAACTTTACCAGTTATGAAGCGATTTATGGGGCATTTGCCGCCCTTCCAATTTTCTTGCTATGGATCTATTTATCCTGGAATTTGATTTTATTAGGGGTGGAGGTGAGCTATACCCTGACCATTTTTGAGACCGAAGAAGTTTGTCCTCGTCATCCGTTGCTCAGCTTACTCGACATGCTAAATTTAATATACACGCACCATTTAAAAGGGGAGTCTGTCAGCGAACAAGCGCTGCGCAATGTACTGGGACGTAAAGAGCTGCCAAAGTGGTACACCTATATTAATTACTTACAAGACAGCAATCTCATCACCATGACTGAAGATGAGAACTATGTGCTCAAAAAAGATTTAAGCAAAATGACGTTGTGGGACTTTTATCGCACCCTGCCCTATCCGCTACCTATTAAGGATGAGCTTGATGAGATGAGGCTGGAAGATCATAAACCTTGGTTGAGCTTATTGGTTCATCGTTTTGAGCACACCGAAGCGTATGCTAAGCAGCAATTAGATTTGCCATTAAATGCGATTTTTGCCAATAGCAAGCCGCGTAAGAAGGCGTCTTCTGACCCAAAAGGCTTTCATAAAGAGCGCCACACGGATTTATTTAGAAAAAATACTCCGACAGCGGCCCGTCAGCTATCCAAAGCTAACTCAGATACTGAAAAGTCACCGCACTTTGACCCTATCGCCTATGATAAAGAAAGCGATATTGAGTGTGATGAGCACAACCATGAAGCGATCATTCCTATAGACGCTGGGGACAGCGATGCCAAAACAGAGACGTCTGGACGTGAACATAAGAATGCCATCATCACTGAAGCTGACAATCCCAAAGCACCTTAACCAAAAATAGAAAACGGTAGCGGGCGGCTTGAAATAACGTCATAAAATGAGAACAAGCCACAATCCTATTACTTTTGGATACATTGAAGCTTATGACAGTACATAAAGACGATGAAAAGAGCGTCTTGGCCCGTATTTTTGATACCGGTCAAGACAGGCTCAAACAGTTTACCCAGTTATGGTCGCTTCAAACCTTGACTGACCTACCCGACCGTCTCAGAAACCTGTGGCAGCAGCTGATCGGCTCTTATTGGTTTATCCCAACCGCTTGTGTGCTCATCGGTATATTGCTAGCCCCTTTATTCGTGACTATCGATCAGCATTTTGACCGTGAAACTATCCGAGAGATTACCTTTGCTTTTACGGGTGACGATGAGGCGGCGCGTGCCATCATGACCGCAATTGCAGGAGCCGTGTTGGGCGTGGCAGGTACCACCTTTTCGATTACGATTGCCGTCCTGTCTATGGCGTCTTCACAGTTTGGCCCACGCTTATTACGCAATTTTTTGACAGACACGCCAAATCAGTTTGTATTGGGCGCGTTTATTGGCACCTTTAGCTACAGCTTATTGGTCTTAAAATCTATTCATCAGTCCGACGTTGCTTTTGGCGTGCCGCAACTAGCAGTGACCTTTGCCATTATTATGGCCATTATCTGCGCCCTTTTGCTGGTGTACTTCGTACAACATATGGTACATGCCATCCAAGCGTCTCACGTCATTCAAAATGCCAGCAATGATGCGATTAACAATGTGCATTATTGGTATAGCGATCATTGCGATCTCCAGCATCAACGCGATGTTGAACACCATGACGTCGAGCAGTTTCACAGTTGGCCAGCTACGCCTATCTATGCCCCACGCTCGGGTTATATCCAGCAAATTTATCTTCAATCACTGATCACCCTGACCCAGGAGTACGGTGGTGTGGTACAAATTCACGTCAATCTTGGTGATTACGTCACTGACAAAAACGTTATGGGACATTTTTACCAACGTCCTGCAAGTCATCCAAATAACCGACAAAAAACAACAACACCGCACTTGGTGGTCGTACCGCGCGCGCCTGATGGTACGTTCTGGCAGCGTTTTGCGGGTTGCGTCCGACTCGAACAACGATTGGCGCACTCTAATGATATTGCTTATAGCCTAGGGCAAATAACTGAGATCGCGGTGCGAGCACTATCTCCTGGTATCAACGACCCAAAGACAGCAGTCAATTGCGTACAATCTTTGACCAGCTGCTTAAGTATCATGATGCGGCGTCAACCACCAAGCCCCTATCATTTTTATGTACCAGCACAAGATAAAGATACTCCCGAGACTGTGGTCAAACCACAACGAGTGGCGATATTAGCCTTGGTCACGCACACACCTAAGATATCTGACTTTATCAACGTGTCGCTTGGCGAGATACGTCGTTATGCGGCGGCGGACTTGATGGTCCTAAAAGCGCTGTGTCAGGCCATGGTCGATTTAAATTATGCACGAGTGAATAAGGCGCAGCAACAAACGCTATTGCATGAGTTAAATTTAATTAAGCGTGCGGGAGAAGAGAATCTCAGTTATCAAGAGTTGGTAGACGATTTGGTCGCTATGTGCCATCAAGCCGAGCAATTTATGACTGATGATAACGCAAAACATCGGCACTTTCGTTATGCCAGTGATTTTGCTACCCATATTCGTCAAGCGCTACAAACACAATCCAGTTAATCATACTAGCGTGGTTAGCAATTCTAATAATGCCGCATCAATCAAACGCTAAATACCTACGCCTTTCTTATAACCCCTAGGCTTAGGACAACTTTTATACTGATATGAGACCTACTTTATGGCATCTGCAACCAGCCTCACCATCCTTGAAATCAGCGCCATATTCTTATCCATTACCGCCTTGTTGACCTATGTCAATCATCGTTTTATTGGTCTGCCAACCACGATTGGTGTGATGGTGATCTCTATCGTATTGTCTATTGGCGCGATCTTTTTAGGCTTTTTAGGATTTGAGCAGCTGATTGATTACGAAGTCAGTTTGTTAGAGCAGCTTGATTTTACCGAAGTGTTGTTAGATGGCATGCTCTCTATGCTGTTATTCGCCGGCGCATTACACGTCAATGTTGGCGACTTAAAACGCTATAAGTTGCCCATTGGTATCCTTGCAGGACTGGGCACTATCGTATCAGCCATGCTTATCGCCACCGCGATTTACGTTATGTTGCCGCTGTTTGGCTTTGGCTTACCGTTTCTTTGGTGCCTATTGTTTGGCGCTTTGATATCCCCTACTGATCCTATTGCCGTTATGGGCATTCTCTCATCAGCAGGCGCACCCAAAAGTATTGAAACCGTCATCGCTGGCGAGTCACTGTTTAACGACGGTATCGGCGTGGTTATCTTTGTCTTACTGCTTGGTATTTTATCAAGTGGCGATATCCCAACGGTCAATTATGTGGCTCACACATTGGCGGTTGAGGCAGGTGGCGGTGTTATCTTTGGCTTGGTACTCGGTGCAATTTTGTATTACTTACTAAAGAGCATTGATAGCTATCAAGAGGAAGTCCTACTCACGCTAGCGGGCGTCATTGGAGGCTATGCATTGGCCAGTCATTGGCATTTATCTGGGCCTTTAGCCATGGTTATGGTGGGACTGATGGTTGGTAACCGCGGACGAGAATTGGCGATGAGCGATCGGACGCGTCACTATATTGATTTGTTTTGGGAGCTCATTGATGAGATTTTAAACGCGATTTTGTTTGTGCTCATTGGTCTAGAAGTGGTGATGACTGCTTATTCGGGTAATTTATTTATCGCCAGCGGTTTGACGATTATTATTGCGCTAGTGGCTCGGTTCATCGTCGTGGGTATGACCACCAAAACCTTTCATCGTCAGCTCGACTTACCCACAGGAGCGTGGAAAGTGCTGACGTGGGGAGGATTACGTGGCGGCATCTCGGTGGCCCTCGTGTTGCAGTTACCGGTAGGAACTGAGCGCGATATTTTATTGGCACTTACCTATGCTGTCGTCATATTCTCTATCTTGATACAAGGGCTAAGCGTTGGTAAAGTGGCAAAAAGCATTCGCACCGATAAAACAGCAAAAGTATAACTGGTACAATAACGTTACTGCTCAAAAAGCCCGCATAAGAATAATATCTTAGGCGGGCTTTATCAGTTAATTTAACCACGTGTAGCATAATTTTATATCAAGCCCTTGCGCTTCATATTACGATAAACCACGATAACAATTAAAATATTTGAGACCAAAATACCAAGCTTAAACCAATCAAACGGGCTAACTAGCAAGTAATAAAGCTCAATGGGAATAAATATCCCATAGCCAAGTACCCCAAACCAATACGCCCACGTTTTGTCTTGCCATAAGCCATAAGCTTCAAGAAAACGTAAGCTGGCATAAGCAAAAATCAGCAATAAAAATAGCGACCAATTTTTGCTTGCCTGCTGAGCAATACGTACCGCGCTATCAATCTGCGGGGCCAGCAAATAACCAAAGCTTTGTTGCCAAGAAGCCGTCACAGTCGACAGCCAATGCTCAAGATTGCCATGCCACGTCCATAACGCCGCCGCCCCTAACAGCGCACCCACCCCCTTAACCACTTCATAGATGGCCACCGCCTTGATGGACTCACTAGAAGTGCTACGCGGGCTTTCCTGCTGGCGACGTAACGTAGGCTCATTATCCTTCGAGGATGGCAGCAGATTGTCATCCTGTTGGGGGAGATTAGCCAAAGAACGTCTCCACAACACGGCCTTGTAGTTGCTGATTAAAAAACGGCGTGTTTTTGCCGTTTGATAGCATGGTTTGCGCCGTCACCTGCCATTCAAGATTGGGGTCGACCAACACAGCACCACCGATGTTTTCATATTGCTCACTAATACCTGCTATTTTTGCAGGGTTGAGACAAATTTTCTCCACCAGTTGCTCTAAGGTTAATACCTCATCATGCACCAACTGACACGCCAACGCCATAAAGGTATCAAAATTTGAGATACCTGGGGTACTCTCAGCAAACGGGGCTTTTTTGGCGGTACTGTTTAGTGGTTCATGATGGCTGCAAATTGCATCAATGGTGCCATCTTTTAGCCCACGGCGTATTGCCTGCTGGTCGGTGTTACTACGCAAAGGGGGTAGTACATAGGCTTGAGCGTTAAAGCCTTCTAAATTATCATCTGTCAAATACAGCTGATGCATCGCCACATCACAAGTCACTGGTAAGCCTTTATCTTTTGCCCAGCGCATCAACTCTATTGAAGATTTACAAGACAGTTGGCTAAAATGAGCGGCGATCCCTGTTTCTTCAACCATGAGTAATTGGGTGGACAAAGCAACTGTCTCAGCAATCCATGGAATACCTTGTAGACCGTGATATGAAGCGATATACCCTTCATGGGCGACCCCATCTCCAGACAAACTGGCCTCATCCGGGTAAAAGAATACTTTCATGCCAAAAGTCGCCGCGTACTCCAACGTACGTAGTAACACCAAGTCATTGCGAAAAGGTCGACGAGCGTTAGAGACTGCAATACAGCCACCTTTTTTTAAACCGGCGATGTTGGATGGGCGCTCACCTTCTAGCCCAGCAGTCAATGCGCCTAAAATATGCAAATAAATCCCGCCATCATCAAGCGCGCGCTCACGCAAGCCTTTGAGTAGCGAGCCGTTTTCTAAGATAGGATTGGTATCTGGGGGAATCACCACATGCAAAAAACCATTGCTGCGGGCAGCACGTCCCTCAGACTCTAGTGTGCCATGTTGCTGTTGGCCTGGCTCACGCAGGCGTGCACACAAGTCAACCAATGGTGGCAGCAGCCACATTTCACGCCCTGCTTCAAGGGCGGCCAGCTTGTCAGTTACTGTACTGGGTAATGCGTTTTTAATGGTGTCAGGAAGATGGTCACGTATCGGTGCATCAGTGTTAAGCATAATAGACATGAGCGTTATTACCGTATCAATAAAATGAGTTAAATAAGAATGAAATAGCGCGGCAGAATACTATTTGCCAGCCGCTTGATGAGCACGTTGCCCTTCCATCGCAAGTGACAAAACAGCCATGCGAATAGCAATACCGTTATTCACCTGCTTTAAGATGACGGACTGTGCGCCATCAGCGACACTAGAAGCAATCTCAACCCCGCGATTCATCGGTCCTGGATGCATTACCAGCGCATCCGGTTTGGCCAGCGCCACTCGCTCTGGCGTAATACCGTAGTGTTTGTAATATTCACTCGATGAAGCCAGTAATGGCGAGCCGATACGTTCGTTTTGAATCCTCAAACCCATAATAACATCGCAGTCAGTGACGCACTCATTCATGTTTTCATAAACTTGCACCCCATAACGCTCTATTCCTTTAGGCAACAAGGTACGTGGCGCGCAGACGCGGATATCCTTGACCCCTAAGGTTTGCAGCGCACTGATATCAGAGCGCGCGACGCGTGAATGCTTAATATCCCCCACGATAGCGACCGACAACGCTTCAAATGGGCGCGGTGCCTCACGGTGGATGGTAAGCATATCAAGCATCCCTTGCGTCGGATGCGCATGCCACCCATCACCCCCATTAATGATGGCAATGTCAGGGGTCACTTCTGTGGCCATAAAATGGGCGGCACCTGATGCTGAATGTCGCACCACAAAGATATCTGCCGTCATCGCTTGCAGATTCCACAGCGTATCACGTAGGCTCTCACCTTTTTTAGTACTGGAGCGTTCGATATCGATATTTAGCACGTTGGCACCCAGACGCTTTTCGGCGACTTCAAAGGTGGTACGCGTCCGAGTCGACGGCTCAAAAAACAAATTCATGACCGTACAGCCATCCAGCTCAGGACGGTTGATCAGTTGTCCGTTTTCATCAAAGAACGTCTCTGCTTTGGCAATAATCGCTTGCAACTGTGCTTTGTTTAGACCTTCGATGCCCAAAAAGTGGCGAATGCTACCATCGGTGTTGAGCTGGGGGCGACTTAGTGAGGTATTGAGCCGTTGGTGAATCGTATCGGGATCAAATTTTGCATAATCAGTCGGCGAGACCGTATGTATTGAGCTGCTATCGATAGAATTTGACATAATGGCAAGTCTTTATTGTGGGTTTGTATGGGTCTATAGTAATCATTTATTTGTCTTTGTTCGAGCATTTATGTGTTGATGTACACAGACACGAGGACATTTTGACGCTTATTTGCTACAATTTACCGTAATAAAACCAGCCCTGTCACCTAAACTGAGTCGCCCTGTTAGGCAATGCCAATCAGTCTTTAGCATCCATCATAAAAAATAAGCACGTCAAAACTATAAATGAATAACAATAGATATAGTGTAGCTGATTTTGTGGTCGGGACAAAGATACCGTATAGGCAATTTATTCCATTGCTCATTTAAGGTGTGCTTAGGGCGACTACGCCTATTCTCCAATTTTCATCTGTCTTTTACTGTCCAGACCATTTATAGGAAGCGTTATGACGACCTTAGCAAACTATCTCAACGAACAGGCGGTCAGCCCTGCCCTTAACGACGTAATTACTACCGTCACTGACGTTGGTAAGACCATCTCACAGTTACTAAGAAAAGGGGCGTTAGCCGATATTTTAGGCGAAGCTGGCAATCAAAACGTCCAAGGTGAAGATCAAAAAAAGCTGGACGTACTTGCCAATGACTTATTGTTAGATGCCTTAGCAAAAAACGCACATTGTGCCGGTGTGGCGTCAGAAGAGCTAGATGATGCCACCCCCGCTCATGCTGACGGCAGTCTATTGGTATTGTTTGACCCACTGGATGGTTCATCAAATATCGACATCAATATGGCAGTGGGTACTATCTTCTCTGTTCTACCGTACCAACGTCAAGGACAAACAAGTGAGAATAGTGACTTCTTGCAAGCGGGTAGTCAGCAGCTAGCAGCTGGTTACTTATTATATGGCACCTCTACCGTACTGGCGCTGACCATCACAGACAACGTGGTCATGTTCAGCTTAGACCCAGAGACGAATGATTATGTGCTCATAGAAGACAACGTCCAAATCGATGCCGATACGAGTGAGTATGCCATCAACGCCTCAAACTATCGCTACTGGCGCGCACCCATGCAACAGTATATCGACGAGCTCATCGCGGGCGAAACAGGCGTGCGTGGTCGCGACTTCAATACACGCTGGGTTGCTGCCATGGTTGGAGACGTTCATCGTATCTTATGTCGCGGTGGCCTCTTTACGTATCCGTTTGATACTAAGTACGCTCATAAAGCGGGTAAGTTACGTTTGATGTATGAAGCCAATCCGATGAGCCTGCTGATTGAGCGCGCGGGCGGCGGTGCCACTGACGCCGTCAATCGTATCTTAGATATCGAACCAACTGACATTCATCAACGCGTTCCTGTAGTGCTCGGTAGCAAAAACGAAGTCAACTACATCAAAGATTTGCATGTAAACTATTCTGAATAAACAGCTGATTTGAACGCCCATTCAGAAAACCGGCATCATGCTACATAAATAATAAGCATGATGCTGGTTCACCAACCCACTCTATCCCTCTTCTCTAAGCGATCCACTATGGTATTAAATCCCACCGAGCTGATTACCTCAGATAAGAACACGACCGTTAAGCTCGTAAAGGCGCTGTTGGCCCAAGCACGCCAGCGTAAAAAGCATGGTCAGACAGTCGTAGAAGGTGTACACCTGATAGACGCGGCGCTGCGTAGTGACTATCCATTTGTGCAAATACTATTGTCTGAATCGGCGCGTCGCCACCCTGAGGTTCAGCAAATTTTGACTCGCCTGCCGACCTATACGCCTGTTCTCACGCTCTCAGACACCCTTTATGAGAGTATTCGCAGCTTAGGGACAGGCATCGATGTCATGGCAGTTATCAAAGTACCAACGCCTAGCTTGCCAATGATCGATGAAGACTGCTTGATCTTAAATGATGTGCAAGATAGCGGTAATGTCGGCACCTTACTACGCACAGCAGCAGCCGTTGGTATCCGCAATATTTTATGTACCAGTGCGACAGCTCAAGCTTGGTCTCCTAAGACGCTAAGAGCCGGTATGGGCGCGCAGTTTGCGCTAACTATTTTTGAGGGCTTGAGTACGCAAGACATTCTAGATCATGTGCAAGTCCCCCTCTTAGCGACCAGTTCACACACTGATACCTTGATTTATGATCACAATCTATCTACCCCTGTGGCGTGGATTATGGGTCATGAAGGACAAGGCGTCTGTGACGACTTGATGCAGTGTGCCACGCCCATCGCTTTACCGCAGCCTAACGGACAAGAGAGTCTAAACGTAGCAATTGCAGGGGCTTTATGCCTGTATGAAACCTTACGACAAAGACAGTACTCTTAGCTCATATCAAAATCACATGACATAAAAAAAACCCACTATCAACTGATAATGGGTTTTTTATACTGCTATCACGACTGAGATATTAAACCTTGCTGGTTAGCTCAGGTAGTGCGTCGAATAAATCTGCTTCTAGGAAATAATCAGCCACGCTAGCGATAGGGGCTTCTGGGTCGTTGTTGATAGCAACAATGACTTTAGAGTCTTTCATACCCGCTAGATGCTGAATCGCACCTGAGATACCAGCCGCGATATATAGCTGCGGTGCAACGATTTTACCCGTTTGACCGACCTGCATATCGTTTGGTACATAACCTGCGTCAACAGCGGCACGTGATGCACCAACCGCAGCGCCTAGCTTATCAGCCAATGGTTCGATATATTTGGTGAAGTTCTCACCATTTGCCAAGGCACGACCACCAGAAACAACAATGCCTGCTGATGTTAATTCTGGACGGTCAGATTTGGCCATCTCTTCATTAACAAAGCTTGCTTTACCCGTTTCTTGTACGTTGTCGATTGTTTCAACAGTGGCTGAACCGCCTTCGCTTGCAACTGGATCAAATGCCGTGGTACGTACGGTCAATACGACTTTATCTTCTGACGTTTTTACGGTTGCCGTCGCGTTACCTGCATAGATAGGACGCTCAAACGTTTGGGCATCGACCACACCAGAGACCTCTGACAACATGCTGACGTCAAGCAAAGCTGCAACACGTGGCATAAAGTTCTTACCAGTGGTCGTTGCAGCCGCGATGATGTGGCTGTAATCGCTAGCAACATCAGCCACCAACAATGCGACGTTACCGGCCAATTGATGCTCATAAGCGGCATTGTCTGCCAATAGCACTTTAGTCACGCCTTCCGCTTTTGCAGCTTCATCAGCGACCGCTTGAGCACCACTACCTGCAACCAACACATGGATATCATCACCCATTTGCTTAGCAGCAGCGATCGTGTTCAAAGTTGCCTTTTTTAGACTGGCATTGTCATGTTCTGCATATACCAAAATAGCCATGGTTTTAATCCTTTATTTATTCGTATTATCTATTCATGCGGTTGTTTGTGTACAAAGTCATTGATACGGATCGTTTGGACCTACACCCAACCCAGCGTCATAACTTTGCACATGATATGCCGTAGCGAAGTATCCAATCATTGAAATATTAAATGACTTTTGCTTCGTTTTTTAGCTTATCGACCAACTCATCAACTGACCCTACTGTAATACCAGCTTTGCGTTCAGCAGGTGGCACGACTTTAATAATCTCTTGCTTAGACGCCATCTCAACACCAAAATCAGCTGGCGTTTTTTCATCAAGTGGCTTCTTCTTCGCTTTCATGATGTTAGGCAGTTTAGCGTAACGTGGCTCATTCAAACGTAGGTCAGTCGTGATGACCGCTGGCAAGTCAAGAGCAACAGTTTGTAGGCCGCCGTCGATTTCACGCGTCACGTTTACTTTGTCGCCTTCAACCTTCACTTCTGAGGCAAACGTACCCTGACCGATACCCATCAACGCCGCTAGCATCTGACCCGTTTGGTTATTGTCATCGTCAATCGCTTGCTTACCGAGCAAAATGATGTCAGTGCTTTCGGTTTCAGCGATATTTTTTAGAATCTTAGCAACTTGTAATGGATATGGTTTTTCGTCACTCACTACTAATATGCCACGGTCAGCACCCAATGCTAGGGCTGCACGGATCTGCTCTTGTGATTCTTTTGGACCGATAGACGCAACAATGATCTCATCAATCACGCCAGCTTCTTTTAGACGCACCGCTTCTTCTACTGCGATTTCATCAAAAGGGTTGATTGACATTTTAGTGTTTGATAAGTCAACGCCAGAGTTATCGGCTTTTACACGAACTTTTACGTTATAATCAATGACACGCTTGACCGCTACTAATGCTTTCATACGTTCCTCGTTTATTAATGTTATGAATTAAAAATTGTCAGTTAAGAACCAAAGGTTCATGGTTTTGCAAACTGTCGTTCAAAGTACTACTCAAGGTTATTACTGCAACAGCAGAAAATCATTAATTGAGCAAGATGCACCAATAGTAAAAACCGTATTGGCCTCATATCCCCTTTTAATAAAATCCACTAAAGCTAAGCCAACCGTTATTATCAGACCTATGTATCTTGCGTGAGCACGGGCCTAAGGTCAAGACAACGCCGTGAATAATGCGTCATAAATTTGTCACCACTCTACAATATATAGTCTATAAGCACACAATTTCACCGTTTTTTGCTAGAGCTTTGTCTTTTATAGCATTACCCCTGCTCTATTCACTTAATAATTTGTTGTTATTTATCGGCTGCACAATATAGGCACACTAGGACAGTACTACGATGCGCTTTTTTTAGGCTTAATCAGCAACTCACTGTCCCGTATATCATTGAATAACGTCCAATCAGGCGTGACGTCATTGTTTTTAATCACGCTCATGTCACCTGTCGTCTCCATGATAACGGCAAACACTTCTGTTTTAGACTTAAGACCATTTTTACGCAATACTTCTTGGACATCACTGGTGCTGAGATTGGCTTCTTTTAAATTATCCTCAAAATACTCACCGTGGGCCATTAATATGATGGCCTGATTGTCTATTAAAGATTTCAGCGGTTTTATTTTACGTCTGAGCACCGAGATAACACCTTGAATCAAGAATAACACAGCAACAGCAAATAAACCTTGTAGCAGCGACGGGGTATCAGAGAGTACGGTTGAAGCAAGTATGCTACCAATGGCAACTGTCATTGCAAAATCGTGGCTTGAAAGCTTAGAAAAACTCCGCAGCCCCATCACCCGCGTGCACAGCATTAATCCTATATAAAATCCTAGTGCAGATAAAGAGATGCCCAGCACTTGCTGCCAATCAATCGAAAACCAAGTCTCCCACTTCATAGAATATCCTTTTTTATTATGTTTTTATTGAGCCGACACTCATTGTTACCTGATGACACTCGTGGCCATAATCAACACTGGAGTAATGCTTCAAGAAAAATTTATATAAAAAAAGCAACCTGATGAGAGGTTGCTCTTTTTTAAAGTCGAAACAGTATTTTTATTGTTTTAACAAACAAAGTAATCAATGCATCTTAGCAATCTTACTGTGACTAAACACCCTGAAAGTCAGTGTGCTCAATCTCAAGTGAGATTAGATAGCTTCGATTTGCTCAGCTTGTGGGCCTTTTTTGCCATCACCTAAGATGAAAGACACTTTTTGGCCTTCGGCTAGCGTTTTGAAACCGTTACCTTGGATAGCGCTGTAGTGAGCGAATACGTCTTGTCCGCCGTTGTCTTGAGCGATAAAACCAAAACCTTTAGCTTCATTAAACCACTTTACAGTGCCTTCAACTTTATCTGACATAAATTTTCCTGACTCTTTAACTGTTGGCGAGACTTGTGTCATCACCGATTAATTGATATATACCCGAGTATTTTTTGCTAAAAGCGGCGGTTACTAATTCTAAATAATCTTATAAGAAAACTTAAAAAGTTTACCTCAAATACTTTGAGTACAGCCTGATTATAACAGTTTTCCATGCAGGTAACAGGCTAAATTGATGATTTTTGTAAATAATTGCCAACT
Organism: Psychrobacter sp. CCUG 69069; assembly: GCF_021023115.1. Taxonomy (NCBI): domain Bacteria; kingdom Pseudomonadati; phylum Pseudomonadota; class Gammaproteobacteria; order Moraxellales; family Moraxellaceae; genus Psychrobacter; species Psychrobacter sp. CCUG 69069. Next base: position 200,923 of record NZ_QQAI01000003.1, on the reverse strand, counting down.
ATCTTGACAAATAAAAACAGAGTAGCAAAACCATGTATATCATTGATATTAAAATAACTTTTCGGTGAGCCCCATCACTACTCTAAAGCGCCCTCTAAGATCAACCAGACAAGAAGGAGGACGCTAGGTTAAAACAGCAGTCATTTCCTACTGTGAAATCGGCAACCAGGGTGAGGCTAACACCAACAAACAAAGCGCAAAAAATATCAGTGAAAACGATTGGCTATAAGCGATGTATTTGGTGGGTATCACCAAATCTTTAGGAGAATCCGGTATGCCTTTACGTTTTAACAGCCGCGTTCCATAAACCCAGCCGAAAGTGGTATAGATACCATAGGCCGCAGGTACGGCGATGGCCAATGGCGTCAGATCAATCACATACAACATGACGACAGAAACAAAGAACCATGAGGTGTCTAAGAGAGAGCTGATTTGAAAAAACTTGGATTTGGGCAATTTGCCATCCGTTTTTTTAAGCATCTCTCCTTCTATCCAAATTAAAACGGCTACCACAGCACTAAGAGTAACATACACGAATTGCGGCGTTAGCCAGTCAGGATAAGATATTTGCACAACACACAACCTGTAATCTAGAGAAAATAAGAAAGAAGAAATCTTTTGCTTTATTTAACAGCCCAACGTCAAATGAAGATAATAATTACCTAAATGGGTCGGCCGTTAACGAACACAATGACGCTTGCCTACATTGGGTAGCTGTTATTGATTTTCAACCCACCTAGGCCGATCAGTGTAAAACATCCACCAAATAGCGCTCAATAAAAACCCCGTGCCATCAAGTGATAGCACGGGGGTTTATATTGAGGTACGAATATCTAATCGCTCAATGCTATATTAGTTTTTGTCTTTATCGATAATTTTGTTGCCGCCAATCCAAGGCATCATACCGCGCAATTTAGCACCAGTCACTTCAATTTGATGCTCAGCGTTGTTGCGGCGACGAGCAGTCATTGATGGGTAGTTGGTTGCCCCTTCAGAGATGAACATTTTTGCGTATTCACCAGACTGAATGCGTTTTAGCGCATTACGCATGGCTTCGCGTGACTGCTCATTGATGACTTCAGGACCAGTCACATATTCGCCGTATTCAGCGTTGTTACTGATTGAGTAGTTCATGTCAGCGATACCGCCTTCATACATCAAGTCAACGATCAGCTTTAGCTCATGTAAGCATTCAAAATAAGCCATTTCTGGGGCATAGCCTGCTTCTGTTAGGGTTTCAAAGCCCATTTTTACCAGTTCTACAGCGCCGCCACAAAGCACTGCTTGCTCACCAAACAAGTCAGTTTCTGTCTCATCTTTGAACGTTGTTTCAATAATGCCTGAACGACCACCACCAACACCAGCGGCATAAGAAAGCGCGACTTGTTTGGCTTGACCTGAGGCATCTTGATAGATAGCGATAAGGTCAGGAATACCGCCGCCTTTTGTGAATTCAGAGCGTACTGTATGGCCTGGTGCTTTTGGTGCAACCATGATGACATCAAGATCGCCACGTGGAACCACTTGGTTATAATGAATCGCAAAACCATGAGCAAACGCTAATGTTGCGCCTTCTTTGATATTTGGCTCAATCACGTCACTGTAAAGCTCTTTTTGGAACTCATCAGGCGTCAAAATCATCACCACGTCAGCCGCTTTTACCGCGTCTTCTACTTCAGCAACTTTCAAGCCAGCGTTTTCCGCTTTTTTCCATGAGCTTGAGTTGGCACGTAGGCCAACAGTCACGTCGACGTCTGAATCTTGTAGGTTAAGTGCGTGCGCGTGGCCTTGTGAACCGTAACCAATAATCGCAACCTTTTTGCCTTGGATAATCGATAGATCACAGTCTTTATCATAATAAACGTTCATAAGTAGAGTCCTTTTCCTCAATCATGGCAAGCCATGGATAAATAAACGCTTAGGTTACAGTCACTGTCTTAAAGTGAGTTGCTATATAAGCGCTATGTTAAGTGTCGAATAAATAAGTATTAAATGGAGTGTATGAAACACCGTATTTGAAAAACAGTAAATGCTGGTTATACGCTTAGCGTTTTTTCGCCGCGAGCAATACCAATGACACCCGAGCGTACCACTTCCATTATGCGTTCGCGGCCAATGACATCAATAAAACCGTCCAGCTTGGCTTTGTCACCGACAATTTGAATCGTATAAAGATTAGAGTTTACATCAACGATTTGTGCGCGAAAAATATCTGCACTTCGTTTAATCTCTTCACGGACACCGCCAGTCGCTCGGACTTTTATGAGCATTAATTCGCGCTCAACGTGCACGTTCTCTGTTAGATTTAGCACTTTAACCACTTCAATCAATTTATGCAATTGTTTGGTGATTTGCTCGATTCTTTCAGGCGACGTAATGGTGGTTACTGTTAAACGCGAGATACTTGGATCATCAGTGGGTGCGACATTTAGCGTTTCGATATTGTAGCCACGCTGTGAGAACAAGCCGACTAGCCGCGACAACGAACCCGCTTCGTTTTCCATCAGTACCGAAATCAGATGTTGTTGTTGCATTAGGTACGCTCCCCTTTTGTTAACCACATATCACGCATCGTCTGCCCAGCGATTTGCATCGGATACACATGCTCATTACGATCGACATAAACGTCGATAAATACCAGTCTGTCTTTGATTGCCATGGCTTCAGCCAACTGTGCTTCCATGGTTGCAGGATCAGTAATTTTGACACCAACATGCCCATAGCTTTCAGCCAATTTTACAAAATCTGGCAAAGAGTTCATGTACGACTGCGCGTGACGGCCTTCATATAGCATGTCTTGCCACTGCTTCACCATCCCTAGCTGGGCGTTATTTAAATTTAATATTTTGACCGGCAAGTTGTACTGTAGGCAAGTGGATAGCTCTTGAATGTTCATCTGAATAGAGCCTTCACCAGTAATACACACCACATCACGCTCAGGGTTGGCAAGCTTCGCTGCCATGGCATATGGCAGACCAACGCCCATCGTCCCAAGACCACCTGAGTTTAGCCACTGACGAGGCTCATCGTACGTATAGTAGAGAGCGGCAAACATCTGATGCTGGCCGACGTCACTCGTGATAATGGCTTTGCCATCAGTAACCTTACACAAGGCTTGTACGACACTTTGCGGTTTAATGCCTTCATCTGTGCTGGTGTCATAGCGCAGGCCATGGCGCTTACGCCACTCATTAATCTGTGACCACCAGTCTAACAGGGCATGCTGCTCAAGCTCTTTATCATCACCGATAATGTCTAACATGTCAGTCAATACTGATTTTACATCGCCCACAATAGGAATATGAGCAAGAATCGTTTTAGAAATCGAAGCCGGGTCGATATCGATATGGATAATCGTCGCATTCGGGCAGAATTTTTTGACATTGTTGGTCACGCGATCATCAAAACGCGCGCCCACTGCCAAAATCACGTCGGCATGATGCATACTCATATTGGCTTCATAAGTGCCGTGCATGCCCAGCATACCTAAGAACTGACGATCAGAACCTGGGAATGTGCCAAGGCCCATCAACGTGTTGGTCACAGGCAAGTTTAAGCGATGAGCAAGATCCGTGAGCTCTTCATGCGCCTTGCTCCAAATCACACCGCCACCCGCATAAACAACCGGACGCTGCGCAGACAATAACGTCTCAACTGCTTTTTTGATTTGACCCGTGTGACCTTTTAGTGACGGCTGATAAGAGCGTATGAATACCTCTTCTGGATACTCATAAGCAAATTTTTCGCTCGGGGCGGTCATGTCTTTTGGTACGTCAATGACGACTGGGCCTGGGCGTCCAGACTGTGCAATATGAAAGGCTTTTTTGACGATGCTTGGAATTTCACTAGCGTGGCGCACCTGAAAGCTGTGCTTGACGATAGGACGCGATACACCGACCATATCTGTTTCTTGAAAAGCATCTTCACCGATTAAGCTGCTAGGCACCTGACCTGATATCACGACCATCGGTACTGAGTCCATAAAGGCAGTTGCAATAGCAGTTACCGTATTGGTCGCGCCAGGACCTGACGTTGCCAACACGACACCCGTGCTCCCAGTCACTCGTGAATAGGCATCTGCCATATGACCCGCTGCTTGCTCATGACGCACTAAGATATGCTCAATCGCTTCTTGCTGAAACAGCGCATCATAAATGTGCAATACCGCACCACCTGGATAACCAAAGATATACTTGACACCTTCGTCAGTCAGCGCTTGTACCAGCATCTCAGCACCGGACAACATCACAGGCTGAGTGCTACCTTCTGCAAGGCGTTGCTGCTTTTCTTCAAAATTTTTGGCGGCATTACCCGTTTGGGTGTGTCCAGTCATATTTGGACTTTGCGTGGTTTGCGTCACTGTCGTCACCTTTTTTCAAGAATGTGTGCCCGCTATATTTCTCAGTCATACTGTTTGATAAGACAGCATACTGCTCAAACATAGCAATATATTTAGGGTCAGCTTTGCGACAGGCGTTTACTATATACAGTGACAAGATGCGAGTGCATCTGTAAAAGAAGCTTATTATTGAGGATTGCCAACAGCCAGCATTTATAACGGATTGATTTATACAAAGACACCCATATAGACAAATAAAGTAATTTTCATAGCCAATACTGCGTTGTAAGATCGCTAGATTTTACAATAAGGTCATTAAAAATAATTTCATATCTAAATATTTGGCCTGTTGAACACAATCGCTAGTATAAGATTTAGCGCGTTTCAAATAATAAGTTTATCTTAGTCATTGTAGACAGATAAGTCCGGAGACAATGTATAAACGTATCAGTAGCAATCGTGCTGATTATTACCTTTTTTATAGCATTGTCACAAAGAAAACAAAACTGCATAAGTCACTGATAAGTAACCCGTAGTCCATATTTTCAAGTGCCACGGCAATATCATAAAAGCCGCTCACTGACCAATCAACTGTTATTATATTCGATGGTTTGTGAGCTATTGTCAAGAAAAACTTCTAACACCCATACCAAACTATTGGTTATCAAACGTTTTAAATTCATAAGTATTATTTGTTAAAATCAAACCCTCGTAAATTTTAGTGCCATTAAAACACGCAAATGTTATATTGACCTGTCTGCTTCTACCAATTGAGAGGATCGCTTCTATGGCATATGCCATTCAGATAAACACCGCCGCCAAAATGCTTATCAGTACGGCGTGTATGCTAGTGCTATCCATGAATGCCAGTCAGGCCGTTCAAGTGTATAAGTCTATCGGTGCGCACGGTGAAGTTAAATACAGCCAACATGCCCCGCAAAATGGCAAAAATGTTGAGTTACTCGAATTTCGCAGTGACGGTAGACAAAGCAATGCAGGAGAGATGGCAGGCAAAACAGATGCCAATCAGGGCAGCACACAAAGTGCAGAAGAACAGCGAGTTGCCCAGCTAGAGGCGCGTATTAAAGAGCAAGAAGCTCAAGCTAATGCCCAGCGCTGCCAGTCACTACGCAATAACTTGACCAACTTAAATGTCGGCGGACGTATCTATGAGATGGATGCCAATGGCAATCGTCAGTATTTGGACGGCCGTGAAATTGAGCTAAAACGTGAGCGCGTCCAACAGGCGATCGATCAGTATTGTGGCAACGCTACTACCTAAATGTTAGGCATGGACGCCAAGCTGCATAACATGACGAATGGCTGCAGGCATGTCTTGCGCTTGTAGCCCTCGTTGACCAATCAGTAGCGTGTCCTTGTCGCCACTCTTTGTCTGGTTAGCCAGTATATCCCCTGCTATCCCATGTATCATGGCCGCTTGGTGCAGGCTGCGCGCTTCTGTTTCTAAGTCTTGTTGTGCTAACAACCCAGCAATGACGCCAGACAGCACATCGCCCATACCAGCCGTTGCCATACCAGCATTCCCGGCCCCGCAAACATAAACCTGCTCTCGCGCTGAGCCCTGCTCTAACACCAAAGAACCGGCGCCTTTTAGTACCCAGTCACCGCCATAAGTCTCCGCACACTGCTTTATAGCGGCCAATCTATCACTTTCTACCTCATGCACTTTTTTATCCAGTAATCTAGCAGCTTCCCCACTGTGCGGTGTCAAACAAATCTGATGACCAACACTATATTGTCTTAATTGAGTTATAAGTTCATGATTGTCCGTCTGTAGCGTCGCCAAATGATACAGACCATCCGCATCGATAACGATGGATTTCTCCTCCACTATGGCCGCTTGTACATAATTTATAAACAGGGCTTCTGCTTTTTTATCACGGCCCAGACCCATGCCAATGGCAATCACACTGGCGTCTTTAATCAAACCCTTTACCCCGTCGCTATCATGTAGATTGATCGTCATCGCATCGGGCAATGAGGTTAGTAGCGCCCCATGAAAAGCCTCATGGCAGGCCACTGTGATTTTCCCCGCCCCTGTTGCCATGGTGCTGGACGAAGACAGTATCGCAGCCCCGCCCATGCCTTGTGAGCCATCAACACGATTACCCCCGATAATCAGTACGTGTCCATAACTGCCCTTATAGCTATTTTGGCGGCGTGCAGTGAATCCCCGTGCAGCTGTCAGCAGTGTGGCAATGGGTGTCAACACTTGATTGGCCTGTCGACTGTTTTTTTTGTCAGCTCCTGTCTGCTGAAGGGCTGTTTGATAAGGTATCAGCGGTATATCGCGCACTTCCCCGCTATAGTCGGCCCCATCTTTGGTGTGCAGACCAAATTTTCGTGCAATCAGACACAACGTCACATCCGCTTGGATAGCTATGCGCTCGAACACCTCTCCAGTAGAAGCAACCAATCCACTTGGAACATCGACTGCGATTGCTAACGCATTGTTTTGTTGGACGGTACGATTAAAAGTGTGGATGGCCTGCTGATAGATACCTTCAGGTGCACGATCAAATCCAATACCAAATAATGCGTCGATACAGACATCCGCTGGTAAAACGCTTTCACTTAAATCGCTCTGATTGTCACTACTGTCTTCAAAGCGTTGGTGTTCACAGTTAGCAGATATAGCGATGTGTCGCGCTTTTACCGCATCGTCAGTTGTGGAAATAGCGGTATTAGACGTCTCCGTTGTGTTATTTATATCAAGCGCTTGCTTTGCAAAACCGACCGTTATCACTTTTACTTGCCAGCCAGCTTGACCCAGATAGTGAGCAATCAGCCAACCATCACCCCCGTTATTGCCCCTTCCTACCCAAACACTGGCTCGAGGCGCTCGGCTATGACTGGTGTAAAATTTACTGTTGACAGATGAGGAAGTGTTTAACTGTTTGTGTTCATAAATTTGCTCTATCCGTTGCGCCATTTGCCAAGCCGCTTGTTTCATCAACCCAAAACTGTCATGTCCCTCTGCAAACCATGCTTGCTCCATAGCATAGATCTGCTCACTACTATAGAGTGCTAACGGTTTTTTGGTTGTTGTGCATAATAAATTGGCGTGAGTTTGCATGGCTGACCCTCGTTTATTTTTATCGGTTTATTTTACATTACGGTAAAACTGACTGAATTTTTACTTTTATTAGCTTAGCAAAGCTTACTTTGTCTTGTGTATCAATATGAAGCCATGTTTATTTGCTTTTATGCTTGCGCTCTGCGCTCACTGGCTTATCATAACGGTATTCACATCATTCCTTACTGCCATACATGAATAATTCCACCAAACCGAACATAGTACACTCTGCAAACCAAATTGCCGTTAATAACAAGACAGTATTTGCAACGCCAGCAGACGTTAAGCTATGGATTAAAGCGCAAGCACAAGCGTTAGGATTTGCTGACTGTGGTTTCTTATCTGTCCATCATCCTTTGTTTGCTCAGCAGATTGTGCAATTGCAGCAATGGTTAGATAAAGGCTATGAAGGTCAATTGCAGTTCATGCACCACAACCATCATCTGCGCGCCAATCCTGCCCAGCTGGTAGAGGGCGCCAAGACTATCATCAGCGTGCGTATGGACTATCTCACCCAAGCGCCGACACCACGTACTGTTACTGACAATGATCATCCCAATCAAGGTATCATTGCGCGTTATGCCAGAGGGCGCGATTATCATAAAACAATGCGCAGTCGTCTAAAAAAATTGGCATTAACGATTGAAGCCATGCTGTCTGACTGGCAACACCTTAACATTGGCTCAGAACAAGACTTTATTTTCAGACCCTTTAGCGACTCTGCCCCCATTTTTGAGCGCCCTATTGCTGATGCTGCCGGTCTGGGCTGGACAGGAAAGCACACCCTACTACTCAACAAGCAAGCGGGGTCATTTTTCGTCCTAGGTGAACTATTTATCAGCCTCGAGTTGCCTGATGACACACCTGTCAAAGCGCACTGTGGCAGTTGTAGCGCATGTATCGATATCTGCCCTACTCAGGCGATTGTTGCCCCTTATGAGCTCAATGCCGCAGCCTGCATCTCTTATCTTACGATTGAACACGATGGCGTTATCGATACTAAATATCGACGCGCGATTGGCAATCGTGTCTTTGGCTGTGACGACTGCCAGCTTATCTGCCCATGGAACCGTTACGCCAACCTTACTGCCATCGATGACTTCGCCCCACGGCATAGTCTTGATAACAGCAGCTTACTTGAGCTGTGGCAATGGCAAGAAGCCGACTTTATAAAAAAGACCGAAGGCAGCCCCCTTCGACGCACAGGTTATGTGAATTTTTTACGCAATATTGCCATTGGACTAGGGAACGCTAACGCCAGTTTGGAGATCGCCAATCAGTTAGCGTCTAAACTAGGAATACACAATGACATGCTTGATGAACATATCAGGTGGGCATTAGCTGAACAATACAACAAACTCAAGAACGTCAAACTATAATTTTGTGTTTAGATAAACCAAAAAATGCCTCTTATTAAGAGGCATTTTTTATTCACGCATACATTTAGAATGTAAAAGCAATATTATGGTTTAGGAATGCGTAATACTTGACCTGGATAAATCTTATCGGGATCAGACAGCATGGGCTGATTGGCTTCAAATATTTTCATATAATCACCAGATTCACCATAAACGTCTTTGGCAATCTTAGACAAACTGTCGCCCGATTTTACAGTGTACATCGTTGATTCAGGCGCATCTTCTTCAATATCGATGTTATCAATGACTTTTGCGACATTTTGTACATTACCAATAGCGATAATGGCTTTTTCGCGATCAGCCTGAGTCTTAGCATTGCCACTGATTTCTGCGGTATCGGTAGAACCGTTATATTTAATTTTTAAGTTACTAATATTGAGGTTTTGCTGCTGGATACGGCGCAGTAAAAGATTGGCAACTGACTGGGCAGAAGGCTCGCTGCTTTGTAATGGTGTATTGGCATCTGCTTTGGTTTCTGATTTAGCATCATGCTTATCGTCATCCCGATTAAAAATTTTGTCTCCAATGTCTTTGGCAAAACTGAACATACCCATAGAGTGACTCCTTAAAATATCATTATTTTATTATTCATCATTATTTTTTAGTGGCAAACACATCTACGGTTTACCACTTATTGCGGCTTACCACTATGAGTATAAACAACAGGCATGGCGGTAGATAGTAAGAGTATGTTGTGTAATGTTGACTTGGCGTAGCTTATGTTAACGTTCAAGCTAACCCCATTCATAAACCCTATTCTGACAAACAATGAGCATAAAAAACCGCCTATCTACTAAGATAAGCGGTCATATAATAACATAAAATCGGATAAGCCAATCGCTAATTATAGCTGCGCTTGTACGTAGTCAATTGCTTTTTGAACAGTCGTTAATTCTGCTGAATCTTCATCAGGAATAGTAATGCCAAAATCGCTTTCGAATGACATAACCAATTCTACTAGGTCTAGTGAATCTGCACCTAAGTCTTCCATGAATGAAGCATCGTTGTTGATATCTTCAACGTTCATACCCAATTGCTCAGCTACTGCCGCTTTAACTCTTAGCTCGATATCGTTACTCATGTAGATTTCTCCTTTTTGATCTATTATTTTGACAAACTTCCATAGCCCTATTAACAGAGCCTATGGCATTGTTTATAAAATGGTATTTTCAGACTAGCGTCGCTGTCTAAGTGCTTTATAACGGGTTATACGTTTTGACCAATGTCTGATAAAGCCTTGCTATCATACAGGGCTTTGACATAAAAGTATTCGTCATTATAGCACCCTTTAATATAGTTTACACTCGTTCACAGAGTTTTTTATTATCACTGTGTAACGCAGGCTCGTGCGTTACATATACATGCCACCGTTGACAGGAATGACAGCGCCTGTGATATAGCTTGCCTCATCGCTGGCTAAGAAATGGACGGCGGCTGCAATGTCTTCTGGCTGGCCAAGACGACTGATTGGCACGGCATCTAACATGGAGTTTAGTAGGCGCTCATCCAGCTCATCCGTCATATCGGTCTCGATCAAACCTGGGGCGACGCAGTTGATGGTCACTTGGCGTGAGCCAATTTCACGCGCTAGGGTACGACTAAAACCTTCCACTCCTGCTTTGGTCGCGGCATAGTTAGATTGACCTGCATTGCCCATTTGAGCGACAACAGAGGTGATATTGATGATACGACCGCGACGCGCTTTCATCATACCGCGGACCGCGCGTTTACTCATACGATAAACTGACGTCAAATTAGTATCAATGACATTTTCCCAGTCTTCATCCTTCATGCGCATCAATAATCCGTCTTGCGTGATACCAGCGTTATTAATGAGCACTTGTACCGCTCCATAAACGCTTTCAATCTCTTCAAACAGCTTATCAATTTGTGCCGTATCACGGACATCTAAGACGCGACCAATGCCCCCACTATCATGGAGATAGTCTTCGATGAGTGCAGCGCCTTTTTCAGTGGTCGCAGTCCCAATAACAAAATGTCCTTCTTTGGCAAAGCGTTTGGCGACAGCTTTTCCAATACCACGGCTAGCGCCAGTCACTAATGTAATCGTACGACTCATGATAATACCTCCATTAACTTATCGAGACGGGCAGGTTTATCCGTAGGATAACTGGTAATTGGTTGCGCTTGACGCTTAGCCAAATTACTCAATACATTACCACTGCCACATTCAATTAAAACATTAATTTGTTTGTCAGCCAGCTCTTGCATTGTCTTTGACCATAAGACAGGTTGGCTTAACTGCTCTGTTAATGCTTGTTTGATACCGACAGCACTACTCTCAACGCGCGCATGACGATTTTGAATAACAGGAATCGTCGCTTGATCAAATTTGATTGCGGCCAATATCTCAGCGAGCGCACTACTTGCGGGCTCCATAAGCGCACAATGTGACGGCACACTTACCTTTAGAGAGATCGCTTTTTTGCCCGTATTTTGCACTTTATCAATCACCGCACTAACGCCAGCAGCATTGCCCGATATGACCACTTGGCCTGGGCTATTAAAGTTGGCGGCATCAACCACCGCATCGGCCACATGTTCAGTCGCTTGCTCACACAGATTTTCGACCCGATTGTCCTCAAGCCCCAATACTGCTGCCATCGCTGTATCGACACCAACGACAGCCTCTTGCATCAACTGACCACGCTTATGTACCAAGGTTACCGCATCACCAAGCGATAATACGCCCGCTGCACAAAGCGCACTGTACTCACCTAGAGAATGACCAGCCAAGTAGCAAGGGGGTGTGTCTATTTTTTGTTTTAAAATACGCCAAATTGCTATGCTAGCCGTCAGTAGTGCAGGCTGAGTGTACTGGGTTTGATTGAGCTTTTCTTCATCCTGACAGATTGCCCATAAATCCTCACCAAGTGCGTCACTCGCCTCGGTGAAAGTATCACGAATCTCTGGATAAGTTTCAGCAAGCTCACTAGTCATCCCGACCACTTGTGATCCTTGTCCCGGAAAAATTACCGCAATACGCGTGGGCTGCTTTTTTACCATATCGGGTGCAGAGGCCATAACCAACATTCCTTATTTAATTGGAAATATCCCTAAAAATAATGGGGGTAATGATGTTATTAGGTACTATATACCGTTATTAGACACGATATCAGCCGATCCTTTCATTATTTGTCTAAGAAAACAAACCATCGGTAAACTATACACTGACGCACACTATTATCATAGCGGATGACAACCAAACACACCAAGCAAAGAACCCTACTCGGAACAAAGTGATCAATTGTATTAGTTCATCTTCATATCTACCAAAAGCTACAGATAAAAGGATGTGAAAACACGGTTGATAAAAAACATATAGCAAAAAGCCAAGTTATCCAGCCACATAATATATGATAGCGAAATAACTTGGCTTTTTTTAGCTTAAAACATATTGTCTAATAACGGCTGCACACAAGTAATGACAATCACCAGTACTATCATTACTTATGTATTAGCTATTGAATAGTCAATGACTTAAGCGTCTTGACTGACCTTGAATAACTGACGGCCACGGTAGAAACCATCTTTAGTCATGTGATGACGACGATGTTTTTCACCAGTGGTCGCATCTACGCTTAGCTCAGCCACTTCCATACGATGGTGTGAACGGCGCATGTCACGACGAGAACGGCTTTTACGACTTTTTTGAACAGCCATGATATAGCTCCTATACTTAAAAGGGATAAGCTTAAAATTCAGCTTTAGTCGATACTGACAGAGGCTATATAATCACCACAACCTAAGTCTTAAGCATCATTAGTTAAATAGATTGTCACCTACATATAATACTGACTGCGTCTAAAATCCACAGAAATTTTGCCCAGTCAGCGTCTATCAGCAAGTAACTTGTTGCTAGAATGCAATAAACCGGACATTATACGCATGTTTAATGGATTAATAAAGCCCTGCCTTTCACTCTTCTGTACAAAGCAGATAAAAGGCATTATAAATCTAAAGAGCAGAGCATTTATACGGTTAGAGCTTGCCTTTTAAGGAGGCTAAAGCCGCAAATGGGTTTTCACTTTCCTCTTCTTCTGGTATCTCACCAAATTGCTCTACCGTCATTTCGCAGTCATCATGCTTTGGCGCCATTGGGGTCTTGAGCAAGATTTCATCTTCAACCAGCTTTTTAAAGGGTAGTAAACGCTCTGGTGATTGCTCCGTGATGATTTCATCAAGTAGCAAATAGTCTTGCTCTTCATTCACTAAGCGCACTTGGCTCTCGTTTTCTAGCAAGGCAATGTCATAATCATCAGACAAATCAATAGCCACTGGTTGTAGACAACGTTGACAAGTTAGCCAGACGTTACCCGTCAGTGTAAAAGCCAGATGTAAGACATTATTGCGGCGATATAGGTTAGCATCGAGCTGCGTTTTTGTCTGTTCATGGTCGGTGGACAAAACAGTAGCGAGACGTTGAAAAGAGCTCGGCTCTACTTCTCCTGCCCACTCATAACCCGTGTCTGCCCATTTATCTAAAGAGATGTGCTCAGGCATGCTATTCGTTACAGGCGCTTTTTTATTGTCAGGGTTCAATGCTGACGGTTTACTTTCTGGAGTGCTTGACATGCGCGACCTCATTCGTCAAAACGGTGTATAATATTGCCTGCCATACTAACGGAAAGCACCGTGCTGTGCTAGCGCTAGTATGTTAATATTTTTTGGTATTCTTTTTCCTCAGCCGATCTCTTCTTACTTTTTATCCTCTATTTGGTCAGTGTGTTATCTATGGATCCAGTTAAAAATAAAGTTGATTTTTCTAATCTACTCCCTTTTGTCAAAACCAAAGAACTACTGCAACGTCTTACCAATCTGACCAGTAATAACAACCTACTTTCTCCTGAGTCAGGAAGCATTCGAAGAAATAAGTACTTAAATGAGTGTTTCAAGAAGTGGCAAGATGAATGGTACAGTCTACTTCCTAGCAAAGCATCTGATAGCACTATACAAACATCTGATGACAGGGAACGCGCAGCGACAAACTGGCTTATCCAATTATTCAATACCCTATTTGCCGCGCAAAAAGTCGTCTTGGTCCGTAGTGAAGGCGAACCAGAGTACTTCCCTGCACAAAATAATGAGCCTGCCAGAATAGCGTTTGCCCATGGATTTTTTGCTAGTGCGCTGCACGAGGCGAGTCATTGGTGCATAGCAGGGGACGCTCGTAGACGCTTGCCTGACTTTGGCTATTGGTACGCACCAGATGGACGATCAGTCGCTCAGCAGCAAGCGTTTGAGCGTGTAGAGATCAAACCACAGGCGCTTGAGTGTCTATTCACTCTAGCTTGCGGACGCTCTTTTCAAGTCTCACAAGACAATTTATTTGCAACATTTGATACCAGCAGTAGTACCTTCGAAAATGACGTTTATCGACAGGTTGAGGAATACATCGCAAAGCCTCATACCCTACCCCGTGATGCTAAAGTCTTATTACATGCCCTTCTGACGGTCTGTGCTACTGGCGACGCTAACGACGGTACATGGGCTTAGCCTTGCTACTCTCTATGATCTTTCGTTAACGATTTTCTACGGATAGTAACGTCTTGCCACTAAACTTATATTTGCTGTGCGCTATACTGGGTCTAATGAATAACGCAGTATAAAGCGGTGCGTGATCTCTCAGACTCATATAGTATCACCCACCCTACTTATACAATGTCTGCGCAGTAAACAAAACAAGTATTTGAACAACTCTGTATAGATTTGATTCGTAGTGTCAATAAAAACAATCTCTCCTAATGACAAAAACCCAATAATTATAAATAAGGATCTATTATGCAAGTACTCTATATTCATCCGGACAATCCACAGCCGCGTCTTATTGAACAAGCCGCTGATCTATTACGCAAGGACCAATTAATCATCTATCCCACTGATACCAGTTACGCGTTTGGTTGCCGCCTAGGGGCAAAAGAGGCACTAGAGAAGCTTAAGCAAATTCGTGAACTGGATGACAAGCATCAATTTACTTTATTGTGTCGTGACTTAAGTGAAATTGCTAATTATGCCACCGTAGACAATGTACAGTTTAAACAACTAAAAGCCCATACCCCCGCACCTATTACATTCATTCTAAATGCTACAAAAGATGTGCCAAAAAAACTGGCACACGCCAAGAAAAAAACCATAGGTATTCGCGTACCGAGTAACCCTATTGCTCAGGCACTCTTAGAGGCAATGGATGAACCAATCTTGACCAGCTCCCTCATACTACCTAATAGAGACGATATACTCGATGATCCATTTGAGATTGAAGAGCTGTTGGGCAATCAGATAGATGGTCTCATTAACGCGGGTATCAAGACCACTAAGCTCACCACCATTGTCGATATGACTAGCGGCCAACCTGAGATTATCAGACAAGGTGCTGCTGACGTTGCTTCCTTGCTACTATAGTTAACGAAGAATAATGACAAATGTGACGCACAAAAAAAAGCTCCAATTTATTGGAGCTTTTTTTATATACTTATAGGTCAGTATAAAATTAGTCGCGATCAACCAATTCTACATAAGCCATTGGCGCATTGTCACCATCACGGTAACCGCATTTTACGATACGCAAATATCCACCTGGACGTGTTTGGTAACGAGGACCCAACGTGCCAAATAATTTGCCTACCATAGCTTTGCTACGCATACGGCTGAATGCTAAACGACGGTTAGCAACGCTGTCTTCTTTAGCCATAGTGATTAATGGCTCGGCAACGCGGCGTAACTCTTTTGCTTTTGGTAAAGTTGTTTTGATCAGTTCATGCTCAAATAATGAGTTGGTCATGTTCTGAAACATTGCCTTACGATGACTGCCGGTACGACCCAGCTTGACTCCACTCTTACGATGGCGCATAGTCAAAAATCCTTAAAGTTTAACGGCTACGATAAGAAAAGCGATCATCAACACGTAAATCAGCTGGTGGCCAGTTATCTAGGCGCATACCGAGCTCTAAATCTTTAGACGCTAATACGTCTTTGATTTCCGTTAATGATTTCTTACCAAGATTTGGGGTTTTTAATAGTTCAGTCTCTGAACGTTGTACCAAATCACCGATATAGTAAATGTTTTCAGCTTTCAAGCAGTTGGCTGAGCGAACCGTTAGTTCAAGATCGTCCACAGGGCGTAATAGCACCGGATCAACCTCTTCTTTTTCTTTCACAGGCTCAGGCGCTTCTTCAGCTTCTAGGTCAACAAAGATAGAAATCTGTTGTTGTAAAATAGTGGCTGCTTTACGAATTGCTTCTTCTGGATCTATAGTGCCATTAGTTTCAAGCTCAACGATAAGACGATCAAGATCAGTACGCTGCTCAACGCGAGCGTTCTCAACCTGATAAGCAACACGAAGCACAGGACTAAAACTTGCATCAAGCTTTAAACGTCCAATAGCTTTGGTATCACCATCTTCACGGCGCTGGTTTGCTGGCTCATATCCACGACCCATTACTACACGCAAACGCATCTTAAGATGACCACGATCACTCAATGTACCCAATACCAATTCTGGATTGATGATGTCTACATTGTGTGGTAGCGAGATGTCTGCAGCAGTAATAGTGCCTGGACCTTGTTTATCCAAGGTCAAAAATACTTCATTTTGGTCATGAAGCGTAATTGCCAAGCCTTTTAAGTTCAAAAGCAAGTCAAGTACATCTTCTTGTAGTCCTTCAAGCGTTGAGTATTCATGGTCAACACCATCAATCTCAGCTTCAATGACTGCAGCACCAGGTAATGAAGATAACAAGATGCGACGTAAGGCATTACCTAGGGTATGCCCAAAGCCGCGTTCTAACGGTTCGAGCGTGACTTTCGCAATCGTTTCATTAACCGTGTCCACGTTAATGGCATTCGGCGTTAGAAACTCAGTTGCATTTAGCATCATGATGTCACCTCGATTTATTAAACTGGTTTAATTAACGTTAATCGCTCAATGCTATTTTCATAACATCGAGCAGTACGTTACTTATTTAGAGTATAGCTCAACGATCAAGCTTTCGTTGATTTCAGCAGGTAGATCAATGCGATCAGGCGCTTGTTTAAACGTGCCTTGTAGTTTGCTGTGGTCAACATCTAGCCATTCTGGAATACCACGTTGTGTTGCTAGTTCAATAGCGTTCTTAATACGTAGTTGTTCGCGAGACTTCTCTTGGATAGCGATGACATCACCATCTTGAAGCTGAATTGATGGAATGTTCACACGAACAAACTCATCACGACCAGCTTTTTTTACCATAACAGTGCGATGACTGACTAGCTGACGTGCTTCAGCGCGAGTTGAGCCGAAGCCCATGCGGTATACCACGTTATCTAGACGGCTCTCAAGCATTGCTAGTAGGTTTTCACCAGTAGCACCACGCTTACGAGCAGCTTCTTTATAGTAATTAGCAAACTGACGCTCTAGTACACCATAAATACGCTTAACTTTCTGCTTTTCGCGCAGCTGTAAAGCATATTCAGAGGTCTTGTTACGGCTAACGCCATGTTGACCTGGTGGACGACCAGCTTTTTTTGTTTTTACGTCATATGGTTTTACGCCAGACTTAAGGCCTAAGTCTGTACCTTCACGACGTGATAATTTGAGTTTTGGTCCAATATAGCGGGCCATTGTTATGTCTCCTATAAGCTTTTGGGATAAAAAGCTTCGTCTTTAATATTAGACGCGGCGCTTTTTCGGCGCACGGCAACCATTGTGTGGGATTGGGGTAACATCAGAGATGCTATTAACTTTATAACCCAATGCACCTAGTGCTCTTACCGCAGACTCACGACCCGGTCCTGGTCCTTTGACCAAAACGTCGATATTCTTAACACCGTATTCTTGAGCCGCTTTACCAGCGACTTCAGCTGCAACCTGAGCTGCAAATGGTGTAGATTTACGTGAACCACGGAAGCCTTGTCCACCTGAAGTGGCCCAAGCCAGTGCATTACCTTGACGATCGGTAATCGTAACAATGGTGTTATTAAAAGACGCATGGATATGGGCAACGCCCTCCGATACTGAACGACGAGTCACTTTTTTGCGACTACGAGTGTCTTTAGCCATCTTTTAGCTTCCTAAGTTAATTATCTTTTGAGAGGGCGTGTCGGACCCTTGCGAGTACGAGCGTTGTTCTTGGTGTTCTGACCTCTAACCGGTAGGTTACGACGATGGCGGATGCCACGGTAACAACCAAGATCAACTAAACGCTTGATATTCATTGAAACTTCACGACGAAGGTCACCCTCAGTCATGTAATTTGCAACTTGTGCACGGATAGCATCTAACTGTGTATCATCTAACTGACTAACTTTAGTAGTAGGGGCAATGCCAACTGCTTCTAAGATTTTCTGAGCAGTGGTACGACCTACACCAAAGATGTAAGTTAGTGAAATAACAGCATGCTTATTATCCGGAATGTTTACGCCGGCAATACGAGCCATTGATTTCTCTCCATTAAAGAAAAATAAGCGTTATTTATCAATAAGGCATTATTCTTCAGATTTGTTGCTGTTAATACTAGAGTTTTTATGATTACTGTCGCTTTTTGACTCAATTACAAGCCTATCGACTGACAGTATTATAAAACATTCTGCATAAACACGGCAAGTGGCGGATGATATCCCATCCGCCGTTATTTTTCAAGTATTAATTTATTTAGTAACAAAAGTTAAAAAACTTATGGTACCAAATATTAACCTTGACGTTGCTTGTGGCGCGGTTCTGCTGTACAGATAATATGTACACGGCCTTTACGGCGCACAACTTTACAGCTACCGCAAATCTTCTTAACTGATGCTTGAACTTTCATAGCATGCTCCTTGAAATATCGTACCGCTCATTTAAGGTTGAGTGGGCGATTGAATTAACGTCTGATCATGATATTGATGGGTCATCAAATGCGCTTGTATCTGCGAGATGAAATCCATTACCACAACCACCATAATCAGTAAAGACGTACCACCAAGTTGGAACGGTACACCAAACGATGACTGGACGACCATTGGCATTAAACAAATAACCGTCATATACATCGCGCCAATAAAGGTCAGTCGGTTTAATACATGATCGAGGTAACGCTGAGTTTGTTGTCCTGGGCGAATACCGGGGATATACGCACCACTACGTTTAAGGTTTTCAGCTACTTCACGTGGACTAAATACCAATGCCGTATAGAAGTAACAGAAGAAAATAATCATTGCACCAAACAGTACTAGATACAGCGGCTGTCCAGGAGACAATACGAGTGCCATATTTTGCAATATTTTTTGTGTGAAGCTAGGATCGGTAGATTGACCCACCCACTGCCCCAAACTTGCAGGAAACAACAATAAAGAGCTGGCAAAAATAGCTGGGATAACCCCTGCCATGTTCAGCTTCAACGGCAAATGTGACTGCTGCTGAGCGTAGATTTTGCGTCCCTGTTGTTGTTTTTGCGCATAGTTTACAGGAACACGGCGCTGAGCACGTTCAATATAAACGATACCTGCGGTAACCGCGATGCCTAGTAGCACAAAAATAAATAGTACAATCAAGTTCATCTGCCCTTGATTGACCTGTTCAATAGACTGCGAAATCATACCTGGCGTACCGGCCACAATACTTGCAAAAATAAGCATTGAAATACCATTACCCACACCACGTTCTGTAATCTGCTCACCAAGCCACATTAAGAACATTGCGCCTGCTACTAAAGAAGTAACCGCTGGTATGTAAAAGGTAAGACCAGTAGATAAGGTAAGATTTTGGCTGATTAAACCCGCACACATTCCTAATGACTGTACCAGTGCTAAAGCAAGTGTCCCTTGACGGGTGTACTTATTTAGCTTGCGTCGTCCCGCTTCACCTTCTTTTTTGAGGGCTTCAAGCGATGGCAATACCGCAGACATCATCTGTACAATAATGGACGCTGAGATATAAGGCATAATGCCAAGCGCCATGATGGACATACGCTCTAGTGCACCCCCTGAGAACATATTAAACATGCTCAGGATGGTATTTTCGTTGCGCGAAAACAGATCAGCCAGATTAACTGGGTTAATACCTGGTACAGGAATGTGTGACCCTAAACGATAAACAATCAATGCGCCGATTAAGAATAATAAACGCTTCCATAGTTCATCATACTTACGTATGAATGCAAATGGATTAAGCGGTATACCAGCCGATGACATTGATTGTTTTGACACGTTACTACTCCTCGATGCTACCACCAGCAGCTTCGATTGCTTGCTTGGCGCCTTTAGTCACTTTGATACCTTTAAAAGTATAAGCTTTAGTGACTTCGCCTGACAACATAACACGGGCACGCTTCATATCATGACGGATAAGGTTAGCCGCTTTCAGTGTTTCAACGCTAACCACATCGCCTTCAATTTTATTCAGTTCAGACAGACGCACTTCAGCAGTCTTCATTGCCATTTTACTGGTAAAACCAAATTTCGGTAGACGGCGATATAAAGGCATTTGGCCACCTTCAAATCCTGAGCGAATGCTAGAACCTGAACGAGATTTCTGACCTTTTACACCACGACCACCAGTCTTACCAAGACCTGAACCGATACCACGACCACGACGTTGGGCAGTTTTCTTTGCGCCAACACCTGGTGATAATTCATTTAATCTAAGTCCCATTACGCTTCCTCCACTTTTACCATGTAGTTGACGCGATTGACCATACCACGTGTTGAAGGAGTGTCTTCTACTACAACAGTATGATTAATACGGCGTAAACCCAATCCTTTCAAGCTCGCTTTGTGGCTCTTTAGGCGATGGGCACCCGATTTAAATTGAGTGACTTTCATTTTTTTCATCGTAACTCACCTAGTCTAAGTTAACCCAAGATTTCGTCTACAGATTTACCACGTTTAGCTGCCATCTTCTCTGGAGTTGACATATCACGTAAACCGTTAAACGTTGCACGAACAACGTTAGCAGTATTGGTAGAACCATAACATTTAGTCAAAACATCTTTGACACCAGCAACTTCTAATACAGCACGCATTGCGCCACCAGCGATTACGCCAGTACCTTCAGATGCAGGTTGCATGTAGACTTTACTAGCACCATGACGTGCTTTGATTGGATGATACAAAGTTGCATCATTAAGATCAACAGTGATCATATTACGTTTGGCAGCTTCTAGTGCTTTTTGAATAGCAGCTGGCACTTCACGTGCTTTACCACGACCAAAACCAACACGACCATTGCCATCGCCCACTACGGTCAACGCAGTGAATGAGAAAATACGACCACCTTTAACAACTTTTGCAACGCGATCAACGGTAACTAGGCGTTCTACTAGACCGTCAGTCTGTTCGTTCTTATCATTTTTATCATTTCTAGCCATGATTAAAACTCCAATCCATTTTCGCGAGCAGCTTCTGCTAAAGCTTTTACTCGACCATGATATTTAAAACCACTACGGTCAAAGGCAACTTTAGTAATACCAGCTGCTTTTGCACGTTCTGCGATCAATTGACCCACAGACGTTGCGGCATCAGTATTGCCTGTCGCGCCTGAACGCAAACTGCCGTCCAAGGTAGATGCCTGAGCAATCACTTCACCACCGTTCGGAGAGATAATCTGGGCATAAATATGTTTCGGCGTGCGATTAACCGTTAAGCGATGAGCGCCTAAGACACGGATATGCGCGCGGGTTTTCTTAGCTCGACGCAGACGAGCTGCTTTTTTATCAAACATTTCAACTCACCTTATTTTTTCTTAGCTTCTTTGCGAATCACATGTTCGTCACTATAACGAATACCTTTGCCTTTATAAGGCTCAGGTGGGCGGAAACCACGGATATTAGCCGCTGCTTGACCAAGCTGCTGTTTATTGTTTGATTTCAAAACAATTTCAGTTTGCGTTGGGGTTTCAGCTGACACACCTTCAGGCAACGTATACTCTACTGGATGAGAGTAACCGACGTTTAAAGTTACTTTATTACCAGTAACTTGTGCGCGATAACCAACACCAATCAGTTGAAGACGTCTTTCAAAGCCTTCATTCACGCCCGTAACATAGTTGTTAAGTAAAGCGCGCATGGTGCCAGTGTGCATCATAGCTTCTTTTGAATCGACTGTAGGTGAGAAAATGATAGCATCATCTTCCTGTTTCAGCTCGACCAATTCATGCAGGCGTAAAGACAAATTGCCGTTCTTGCCTTTAACTTCGACCTGCCGATCGTTCAAAGTAACGCTTACGCCATTTGGCAGCGTCACTGGGGCTTTAGCCACACGAGACATAGGAATATTCCTTAAAAAATTAACTTCTTTATATTAGCGAAAAAACTAACAGGCTAAAAAGCCTGCTAGTTTAGCATAGTTGTTCCCATTAAACATCTTTCAATTTTATTAACATCGAATGTTTAGGTTTCTTCAAGCTTATTATAAATTTTTATAAATTTAATAAAGCTTAAAGGGGTCCAAATAGACTTTATCGTTTTATTGCCTAAAGCAAAGAATGCTAATTAGGCAACAAATGCAACGATTTCACCACCGATACCAGCAGCGCGTGCAGCACGATCGCTCATGATACCTTGGCTAGTCGATACGATAGCAACACCCATACCTTGCTTAACAGTAGGGATAGCGTCTTTACCGCGGAACTGGCGTAGACCAGGACGGCTATAACGTTGGATAGTTTCGATGACAGCACGGCCTTCGAAATATTTCAATTCAATAGTAAGGGTTGCTTTGTTGTTTTCTTCTTCAGTAACAACAGCGCTAGCCACATAACCTTCGCTAACTAGTAAATCAGCAATTGATTTACGTAATTTAGAGCTCGGCATTGCAACCGACACTTTGTTAGCCATTTGTGCGTTACGAATACGGGTTAGCATATCCCCAACGGTATCTTGCATACTCATATAGTTACTCCTTACCAGCTTGCTTTACGAACACCAGGCACATCGCCTTGCATGACACGCTCACGCAGCATATTGCGTGATAAGCCAAACTTGCGGAAGTAACCGTGAGGACGACCGGTGATAGCACAACGATTACGTAGACGTACTGGTGATGAATTACGTGGTAAAGCTTGTAGCTCTAACATCGCTTCCATACGAGCTTCGTCACTTGCAGTCATATCACTGATAGTTTCTTTTAGCTTGATACGCTTTTCAGCATATTTAGCAACCATTTTTTCGCGCTTTAATTCGCGGTTAATCATGCTCTTCTTTGCCATAACGTCTTTACCTTATTTAAATGGGAAGCCGAATGCTTTAAGCAACGCACGACCTTCTTCATCAGTACCAGCTGACGTGGTGATTGTCACATCCATACCGCGGATACGATCAATCTTGTCAAAATCTACTTCTGGGAATACGATTTGTTCTTTGATACCCAAAGAGTAGTTACCACGTCCGTCAAAGGCTTTAGGTGAAAAACCGCGGAAATCACGAATACGAGGAATTGCAATGGCAATGAGACGATCCAAAAATTCGTACATTTGCTCACCGCGTAGCGTTACTTTACAGCCAATTGGCCATTCTTCACGAATCTTAAAACCAGCAACTGATTTACGCGCTTTGGTGACAACAGGTTTTTGACCAGCAATCGCAGTCATATCAGCCACAGCACCTTCAAGCAATTTCTTGTCTTGAGACGCGCCGCCTACACCCATGTTAAGTGTGATTTTAGTGATTTTAGGCACTTGCATCACATTTGCCAAACCAAGCTCTTCTTTGATTTGCTGCTTTAGTTTATCGTTATATAAAGATTTTAATCTTGCCATTACCATTACACCCTTAGTGTCTTACGCAGTCGCCACTACTTCACCGTTCGAACGATAGACGCGTTGTTTGTTGCCGTCTTCGCCGAACTGATAAGTAATACGATCAGCTTTTTGGGTTTGCGCATTTAGAATTGCGACATTTGAGATATGCAGAAAAGCTTCTTGCTTAAGAATACCACCTTCAACGCCAGTCGCCTGATTTGGCTTCTGATGTTTAGTGACAATATTAATGCCTTCAACTTTAATACGATCATTCTTTACAGCTTGTACAGTACCTTGCTTGCCTTTATCTTTCCCAGCAATCACGATAACTGTATCGCCTTTACGTAATTTTGACATGGATTACCTCACAATACTTCTGGTGCTAGTGATACAATTTTCATAAACTGATCACCACGTAGTTCACGAGTTACCGGTCCAAAAATACGAGTTGCAATCGGCGCTTTGTTTTGGTTCAACAATACCGCAGCATTGTCATCAAAACGCAACACAGAACCATCAGGACGACGAACGCCTTTTTTGGTACGTACAACTACAGCATTCATCACGTCGCCTTTTTTAACACGACCACGCGGAATGGCTTCTTTAACCGTTACTTTAATAATGTCGCCAACTGATGCATAACGACGATGAGAACCACCCAGTACTTTAATGCACTGAACTCGCCTTGCACCGCTATTGTCTGCAACTTCCAGCATTGACTCAACCTGAATCATAGCGTTACTCCACACGTATGAGCAATAAAAACCAGTTGCTGCCGCTAGCACAGTATGAGTAGTCGGCATTTTAATATTAATAACCGCTGCTTACTCTTAATGTGAGTGATATACGCTCGGCGCAATCAGCATCCTTAAAAAGGCGGCTATTTTAACAGCTTCTGGCTTTTAATGCAATTTACTTAGATTTTTTCTACTTTTTCAACCACATCAACCAAAGTCCAAGACTTGGTTTTAGAGATTGGACGCGTTTCTTTGATGCGGACAAGGTCGCCTTGTTGGCAAACGTTATTCTCATCATGTGCTTTGATTTTTGTAGAACGACGAAGCTGTTTGCCATACAAAGGATGACGAACCAGACGCTCAATCAAAACTGTGATGGACTTGTCCATCTTGTCGCTGACAACTCGTCCTGTCAATACGCTAGCATTGGTAGCTGTTTGATTGTTATCGCTCATGAGTCGCCTCGTTGTTTCTCGTTAATCAAAGTCTGAATCTGAGCAATCGTGCGACGATTGCCTCTGACTTCATGGGTATTACCCAACTGACCAGTTGCTTTAGCCATACGAATACGGAAAGCATCAAGTTGCTTTTCATCAAGTAACTGGGTCAGTTCTTCTAATGATTTATCACGTAATTCACTGATCTTCATTACATTATCGTCCGCTTAACAATGGTAGTTTTAAAGGGCAGTTTTGCTGCAGCAAGCGTTAAGGCTTCGCGAGCAAGCTCTTCTGAGACCCCTTCGATTTCATATAGCACTTTACCAGGTTTGATTTCGCATACCCAATACTCGACTGGACCTTTACCTTTACCCATACGTACTTCTAATGGTTTGTTGGTAATTGGTTTGTCTGGGAATACACGAATCCAAATCTTACCGCCACGCTTAATTTTACGAGTGATGGTACGACGTGCTGCTTCAATTTGACGGGCAGTCATACGACCACGAGTCAATGATTTTAGACCAATTTGTCCGAATGCAACGGTGCTTCCACGATGAGCAAGACCTGTGTTACGACCTTTGTGCATTTTACGAAACTTGGTACGTTTTGGCTGTAACATAGTTTAACCTCTGTCTGAGTTTCGACGGTTTCCGTTTCCACGACCACGGCGTTTTGGCGCACGAGGCTTCTCTTCGTTGACGGGATTATAAACACTGTTCATACCGTCAAGGATTTCGCCACGGAAAATCCAAACTTTTACACCGATAGTGCCGTAAGTTGTTTCTGCACGTACTGACGAATAGTCAATATCAGCGCGGAGTGTATGCAATGGCACACGACCTTCACGATACCATTCAGTACGAGCAATCTCAGCACCGCCAAGACGGCCAGACAACTCAACTTTAATACCTTTAGCACCAGAACGCATGCTGTTCTGTACCGCGCGCTTCATGGCACGACGGAACATGACGCGACGCTCAAGCTGGCTTCCGATACCGTCTGCTACCAAACGTGCATCAAGATCAGGTGAAGTGATTTCTTCAATGTTGACCTGAGCAGGTACGCCCATAATTTTGGTCAACTCTTTTTGAAGTCTTTCGATATCTTCGCCTTTTTTACCGATAACGATACCAGGACGCGCAGTGGCGATGGTGATCTTAGCAGCACCAGTAGGACGCTCGATCATAATATTGCTGATCATAGCATTATCTAGCTTTTTGCGTAGATACTCACGAACTTGGATGTCGTTGATGAGGTATTCTGAGTATTGTTTAGGGTTAGCATACCAATTTGCATTATGCTTTTTTACAACACCAAGACGAATTCCGATTGGATGTACTTTTTGACCCATAACTTATTCTCCTACCTTTATAGTGATGTGACAAGTACGCTTACTGATACGATCAGCGCGACCTTTAGCACGTGGTAGGATACGTTTTAGCGTAATGCCTTCATCAACGTAGATAGTAGCGACTTTTAGGTCATCAATATCTAAGCCGTGATTGTGTTCGGCATTGGCGATGGCTGAGTTAAGGCATTTCTTAACAAATACAGCGCCTTTTTTATTACTATACGTTAGGATATCCAAAGCACGCTCGATAGATTTGCCACGAACTTCATCAGCAACGAGTCTAACTTTTTGTGCCGAAATGGCGGCACCGCGTAATTTTGCAGTTACTTCCATGGTAAGCACCTTATCTCTTAGCTTTTTTGTCAATGCCATGACCACGATACGTACGAGTCGGGGCAAATTCACCTAGTTTATGACCAACCATCTGCTCACTCACGATAACCGGTACATGTGTACGGCCGTTGTGAACAGATAAAGTTAGGCCAACCATTTGTGGCAGAATCATCGAGCGGCGCGACCAAGTCTTAATTGGCTTGCGTGAGTTGGTGTCTAATGCATTCTCAACTTTGGCAAACAAATGCGCGTCTATGAATGGACCTTTTTTCAATGAACGAGGCATGAAATTCTTCCTTTATTTCTTCTTGGCGCGACGGCGACGGATGATCATACTGTCAGTACGCTTATTGTGACGCGTTTTAAGTCCTTTAGACTTCTGACCCCAAGGGCTGGTTGGATGGCGACCTTTGTTACGACCTTCACCACCACCATGCGGGTGATCAACCGGGTTCATTGCGACACCACGAACTGAAGGACGAACACCGCGCCAACGTGAAGCACCGGCTTTACCAAGTGATTTCAAGTTGTTTTCAGTGTTAGAGACTTCACCGATAACAGCACGGCAATTCACATGTACACGGCGAGTTTCGCCTGAACGCATACGTAAAATTGCGTAGATACCGTCACGACCTAGTAACTGAACGCTAGCACCCGCAGAACGAGCCATCTGTGCACCTTTACCGATTTTAAGCTCGATATTGTGAATCACAGTACCCAATGGGATGTTTTTCAGCGGTAGACAGTTACCTGGACGGATTGGAGAAGTTTCGCCTGACATTACTGTATCACCAACTGCTTGTTTTTTAGCAGCAATGATGTAACGACGTTCGCCATCAGCGTACTTAAGTAATGCAATATGTGCAGTACGGTTAGGATCGTATTCAATACGCTCAACCACAGCTGGGATATTGTCTTTAGTACGTTTGAAATCGATGATGCGATAATGTTGCTTATGACCACCGCCAATGTGACGAGTAGTTATGCGACCATTATTGTTACGACCACCTGACTTACTTTTTGATTCGAGAAGCGCTGCATAAGGACGACCTTTGTAAAGGTGTGGATGCACCACTTTTTCAACAAAACGACGGCCTGGTGATGTTGGCTTTGCTTTTACGATAGGCATGAGTGTAATCCTTATTCGTTGTTCGCTGTTTCACTAGCAGAAGCAGTCGTATTCGCGACCTCTTCACCAGCATCAGCCATTTGTACATCTTGACCAGCTTTTAAGGTAACATAGGCTTTTTTATAGTCGTTACGACGGCCGATACTCTTACCAAAACGCTTTGTCTTACCTTTAACATTCAAAGTGTTTACTTTAGTAACTTCAACACCTTCAAACATCAACTCAACTGCTTTTTTGACTTCAAGCTTAGTAGCATTAGAATCAATTTTAAATACCTGCACACCAAGTGAGTCGCCAAGCATTTGAGATTTTTCTGAGAATACAGGCCCTCTTAAGACCTGATAAAGTCTTGCGTTATTCATGCTAGTGCTTCCTCAAATTGTTTCGCAGCTTCAACTGACATGATCACTTTATCAAACGCGATCAAACTCACTGGGTCCACTTCATTTGTACCAAGTACATTGACATGTGGAATGTTGCGAGCAGCTAAATATAAGTTTTCGTCAACTTCTTTGGTGACGATTAGTGCACGAGGTGCATTAAGCTCATTTAACTTTGCAATCAGCTCTTTAGTCTTAGGCCCAGAAACGCTCAACTCTTCTACCAAAATCAAACGCTCTTGGCGAATCAATTCGGCTAGGATGCACTGCATCGCACCGCGATACATTTTACGGTTTACTTTCTGTGACCAATCTTGTGGTTTTGCAGCGAATGCACGACCACCTGAACGCCAGATTGGGCTACGAATAGAACCCGCACGAGCGCGACCAGTACCTTTTTGGCGCCATGGCTTGATACCACCGCCAGAAACTTCGGCACGGGTTTTTTGTGCGCGTGTACCTTGGCGAGCACCAGCTAAATAAGCGGTGACGACTTGATGCACTAGTGCTTCGTTGAATTCACGACCAAATGCCGTATCAGAAAGCTCAACCGCCGCACCTGTAACTGTTTTTAAATCCACGTTAATCCCCTTGCTTAGGCTTTGACTGACGGACGTACGATAACATCGCCACCGGTGGCACCTGGGATAGCACCCTTGATGACAAGTAACCCTTTCTCGGCATCAACCGAGATCACTTCTAGGCCTTGAACAGTAACACGCTTGTTACCCATCTGGCCCGCCATCTTTTTGCCTTTGAATACTTTACCTGGTGACTGGTTTTGACCAGTTGAACCATGTGCACGATGAGATACTGAGTTACCATGAGTAGCATCTTGCATGCTAAAGTTGTGACGTTTTACAGGACCTTGGAAACCTTTACCTTTACTCTGTCCTGTCACATCAACCATCTGACCTTGTTCGAATAAGTCAGCTAGGATCTCACCACCAATCTCACGACCTTCAAGATCGCTTTCATTGGCACGAAATTCCCACACACCACGGCCAGCTTTAACGCCAGCTTTAGCGAAGTGACCTTTTTGTGCGGCTGTTACGCGACTGTCACGACGGGTACCTGTGGTAATTTGGATAGCTTGATAGCCATCTACATCAGTATTTTTTACTTGAGTAATGCGGTTTGCATCGACCTCAACCACTGTCACAGGGATAGATGCGCCTGTTTCAGTGAAGACACGGGTCATGCCGCATTTTTTACCGACTAAACCGATCGCCATTTTAGACCTCTTTATATCTTATATTAATGGGTTGGGTGTGTAATGTGCATTAACCCAAAGCAATTTGAACGTCAACACCCGCCGCTAAATCTAGTTTCATTAGCGCATCCACAGTTTTGTCAGTAGGCTGAACGATATCAACCATACGCTTATGAGTACGAATTTCGTACTGGTCACGAGCGTCTTTGTTAACGTGTGGTGAGGTTAGAACGTTGAAGCGCTCAATGCGAGTCGGCAACGGTACAGGACCACAAACTTGCGCACCGGTGCGCTTTGCAGTATCGACAATCTCTTGCGCCGACTGATCAATCAGACGATGATCAAATGACTTGAGACGGATACGGATTCTCTGGTTAGCCATGCCAGCAAGCTCCTAATATGTGCCTTTGTCATTCTTGCGTTGCAAGCTTGTGATCAAAGGCAGTTTGGTTAAAGATTCACTTCAAGCGGCTTCCCATTCTTTACAGAATCTGTTCTTCAAGAGAACCAGCAGCGTGCTAAAAGCAAAATAGTTTAAAGCCCCGCCAACCCTCCTATTAATATGGATGTCAGCAAAGGCATAATGAAATAGTGCTAGAAACGATGCTCTAGCTGTCATAGCGCCAGCTTTTTAATCGGCTGCGCGTATATAATTCAGTGGTGTATATTATACATAGTATTTTTTTCATTGCAAGCGCAATATAGGGGGCGGTGCAACACCCTACCCTGTTGAACGGCGCTATCCATAAACAGAGAGGCAACTTGCACACATAAACAGTGAGTTACGCCATCAGTCCAAAACAATATCATACTGCTCTTGGGTGTACAGGTTTTCTACATCAAAAGTAATGACCCTACCTAATAAGTACTCTAAGTCTGCCACGGTGTCGGACTCCGACGTTAACAGTAAATCAATAACCGCCGCATGAGCGACGACAGTGAATTTCTTAGGGGAGTTATACGTACGGGCACAGCGCATGATCTCACGAAATATCTCAAAACAGACGGTTTCTGCGGTTTTTACGAATCCGCGGCCTTGGCAGGTCGAGCATGGCTCACAAAGCTGCTGCCCTAAAGACTCGCGCGTGCGTTTACGTGTCATTTCTACTAACCCAAGCTCACTTACTTGCGTGATTTTGGTTTTGGCATAATCTTGTGCCAGCTGCGCTTGCAAACTCTCAAGTACATCGTCTTTATGCTGTTGTTCCAGCATATCGATAAAGTCTAAGATAATAATGCCGCCTAGATTGCGCAGACGCAACTGCCGAGCGATAGCGTGAGTGGCTTCTAAGTTGGTTTTATAGACCGTGTCTTCTAATGAGCGGCCGCCAACAAAGGAGCCCGTATTGACATCAATGGTGGTCATCGCTTCAGTTTGATCAATAATCAGATAACCACCAGACTTTAGATCCACGCGGCGTTTTAGGGCGTCACGTAAGTCGTCTTCGACACGGTGTACGTCAAATAACGACTGCTCTGCAGTGTAATGTACGATTCGATCGTACACAAAAGGCACAAACTCTTTGGCAAAGTACCTTACTTGCTCATAAACTTGCGTATTATCGATGATGACTTTTTCGGTATCGGCGTGTACTAAATCACGAATGGAGCGCAGTGGCAGTGATAGCTCTTGATAGATCAACTCTGAGCTTTGATGATGGTTGATCTCTTGACGGCGCGCACAAATGGTACGCCAAAGCTGTAACAAGTAATAAATATCTTCTTCTAGCTTATCGACAGGAACACGCTCTGCTGCCGTACGAGCAATGAGACCGCCTTTTAGATTGACCGTTTGCATCAAGCTACTCAGCTCAGTCTTTAAACGCGTACGCTCCTCTTCCCCATCAATTCGCTGTGATATACCAATGTGTTCACTGGAGGGTAGATAAACCAAATAACGCGATGGTAGCGATATGTTGGTGGTCAAGCGAGCGCCTTTGCTACCCAATTGGTCTTTGGTCACTTGTACTAAAATACGCTGGCTTTCGTGCAAGCGGTGCTGGATAAGGGTTTTAGTTACCGGTACAACGTCAGTACTTTGGGCACTGACCACAGGAGGCGTGACCGCCAAACTGTCGGCTGAGTCATCTAGCACGCCACCGTCTTTATTAATATCTGTGTCAGTCTCTTTCTTGGTCGCTTGGGTCGCTTTATTTTTGCTTTCTGCGACTGGGCGCGGCTCACGCTGCATATCATTGACATGTAGAAACGCTGTCCGCGACTGGCCAATATCCACAAACGCCGCCTGCATACCAGGTAAGACACGCACGACTGTCCCCAGATAGATATTACCAACCAGACCCAGTTTATGATGACGTTCAATATAAATTTCGCCCAAGATGCCGTTGTCTAACACCGCGACACGGGATTCCATTGGACTAATATTAATCAGCAGCTCTTCGGACATAATGTTTTTCTCTTATCTCTCAGCTTTCTTATTAGGCGTTTATCGCCTATTAGCTTTACAGTGTAACAAATACGACTTACTCTTGCCCATGACCCTACCGTGTCATTATGTGCAAAAGCTTAGCAACCAATCTGTGATCAATTGATAGCTTTTGCCTTCATCTGTCTTATCTCTTTACCTATCGCTGACGTCTGTGAGGCTTTTGATCAATGCCAGCGTTTGTGCAAGTGGCAAGCCCACGACATTGGTATAGCTGCCATTGATACGACTGACCCATGCCGCCCCCAAACCCTGAATGCCATAACCACCCGCTTTGTCAGTAGGCTCGCCACTATTCCAGTAGTCGCTCATCATTGCTGGCGTCAGCGGGATGAAACGCACTTCTGTACGCTCAGTGATTTGTTGTTGATTGACTATCTGATACGCTGGCTCGTTACTCGCTGTGTTGGCACTATTTGGAAGTAACGCTATTTGGGTTGCCTGAACCGCCGTCCATACTTGGTGGACGCTGTCCGACATTTGCTGCCACATACTATAAGCGTGTTCACGATCGACGGGTTTAACCAGTATGGTTTGACCATCTGCTAGTACCCCGATAGTGTCGGCAGTTAAGACAATAAGGTGGTGAGCACGAGTGTCTTTGTTTGTTTTAAAGGCTTCATTTAGCTGCTGTATCGCAGCCTCAGCTTTCATGGCAACCATACGCTCAATATAGTCTTTTGGCGACTCATTATCATATTGCGTTTCATCGATATCCACGCGCAATACACTAAAATCCAGCTGCGCTCTTGCGAGCAGCTCTCGACGCCGCGGCGAACCAGACACTAAAATGATATCCATCGCTATTCTCTTACCCTATAGATTGTGTGTTTTTCATTTTGATTTTTTGTAGGCTGGCACGCCAAAACAGGCCATTCATGACAGTGATTGCCGTCACCACCAGCGCGATAGGAGCAGCCTTACTTAACGCACAAATTTTCGTAACGCTAATAGCACCAATGGCCAGCTGATGATACTCATCAACAAGGATAAGGCGGACTTTGCAACAAAGGTATTTTGGATAGCCATCTGTAATATCCATAGGTTTAACTGGAACACAATCAACCCTAGGCTCGCTATGAGCCACGCACTGATGGTATTTAGTTGTCTAACATAGATACTGCTGATTTTGATCACAAGAGCGACCACCACCGCAGCAAAGGCTTGCTCGCCTAAATGGGTGTCCAGCAATAGATCGGCAATAAGACCAATGGTAAATGCCGTGAAGATACCCACATAACGCGGCTGAAATAACAACCAAAAAATCAGCACCATGATCATAATCATAGGCCGCAATGTCGCCATACTAGGACTTAACGGATACACATTAAGCGATGATGCAATGACAAAACTTATAATAATCATAGCAATCAGTAGTACCTTTGCATTCTCAGAATCAGGATACGACATGGGTACTTACCTTAGCAAATGGGCGGGCTGCTGCTATAAAAGCATGATTGAGCGTTGATGATAGGATACATGCGCTAGATGAGAGCGATGACAGTCATGTTACTTTGCGCTAGGGGCGACACGTAACGCCAATGGCGCTTATTCATTAGCCGCAAGCGTATTTTTATTTATCAGCTTGTCTTGGAGCACCAATACATAAGCATTATCGATAAAGTTTGCCGCTGGCGTCACTTCTATGCTTCTAAAGTTGGCGGCTTGGGCATCTTTAATATGCGCGATGCGGCCAACCCGATAACCTGCAGGGATACGCCCGCCCAATCCTGACGAAACCAGCTCATCCCCCACACGCACGTCTGAGGTTTTGAATACATAGTCGAGGCTTAAGGCGGTTGGTATTCCCTGCCCTGTCACGATAGCACGTTGGCCTGTGCGTTTCACAGTGACCGCCACTGATTGCTGTTCATCAGTAATAAGTAGTAAACGGCTGGTGTTGGGATAGACATTAATGATCTGTCCTAGGATACCGTCTTCATCAATGACCGTTTGTCCAACCTGTACGCCATCTTGCATACCCTTATTAAGCACCACAATTTGTCTGAGTAAATTGGTATCTGTACCAATGACTTGAGCCAGATTAAGATCAAATTGCTCAGGTTTGGTGGTGGACAAAATACCTTGCAGCCGGGCATTTTGAGCCAAGATATAATCTTGCTGCTGCAGTTTGGCTTGTGCGTGAATAAGTTGTGATTTTAGCTGGATGTTTTCGCGGCGTATTGCTTCTTTAGATTGCAGGCTACCACTCGCCCAATGCTTAGCATAGCTTGGCAACAATGATAGCTCATAGATAGGCTGCATAGCGGCATGGCTGCTATTACGTAATGGTTTAAACCAGTCTGAGTTTTTGCTATCAAACCACATCAGTATCAAGGCTGCTATCAGTACAATAGCAGTCTTACGAAGTGACAACGGCTGGCGCGCAAAAATACTTGGGGTCATAAGTCTTTTAACTCAGGAGTTATAAAATAATCAGTAGCCAGTACTGGGTATAATGACTATCCGTTTACTAACACAGTTAGCGTTGCACATAGCTTACTCACAGTCGAGCGCAGCACTATGTACAGACAGAAATGGCTTCTCACGTTTGCCAATGTAATTAAAGGCAGCGCAACTGGCTACCTTTAATTTTATGCTTTTTTAACCAGATATTTTACGCTTACTGTAAGCGAGCGCACGAGTACTATAACAATACAGTACGCTCAACTAAAACAGACTACACAAAAATCATGTTCAAGCTTTTGTTATTGATAAAATCAAGCGCAATACCACCACCACGGCTGACGCAAGTTAGCGGATCTTCAGCCACAGTCACAGGTAGTCCCGTTTCTCTTGAGATTAACTTGTCCAAGTCACGTAGTAGCGCGCCGCCGCCCGTCAAGACAATACCACGCTCTGCAATATCTGATGACAGCTCAGGCGGGGTTTGCTCAAGTGCGGCTTTTACGGCACTAACGATACCACTCAATGGGTCACTCAGCGCTTTTTGTACTTCTTCTGAATTGACCGTAAAGGTTTTTGGTACGCCTTCTGCCATGCTACGACCACGAACTTCTACTTCAAGCTGGCTGTCTTCATTGAGTGCAGAGCCGACTTCTTGCTTGATACGCTCAGCCGTCGTCTCACCAATCACGCAGCCATGGGTACGGCGAACGTGTGTAATGATGGCTTCATCAAACATATCACCGCCAATACGAATCGACTCAGCGTAGACACAACCAGATAGCGCGATCACCGCAATCTCAGTCGTACCACCACCAATATCAACCACCATAGAACCGCTCGCCTCATGCACCGGCATACCCGCACCAATTGCTGCCGCCATTGGCTCTTCTAGCAACAGTACTTTACTCGCGCCTGCTGATGAGACCGCCTCACGAATCGCTTTACGCTCAACCAGAGTAGACTTACAAGGCACACAAACCACCACATTAGGCTGGGCCATAAAACGCTTGGCTTTTACCTTACCAATAAAATGCTTAAGCATTTTCTGCGTCACTTCAAAATCAGCAATCACGCCGTCTTTTAGTGGACGAATAGCCGTAATATTGGCAGGCGTACGACCAAGCATCTGCTTCGCATCGATACCAACAGCTGCAACGGTAGGGTTCTGAGTACGATTACTTCGTAGCGCGACCACCGTAGGCTCGTCAAGCACGACGCCTTTATTAGGAATAAAAATGAGGGTGTTCGCAGTACCGAGGTCGATAGCGATATTATTTGATAAAAATCCAAACAGGTTCATGACTAATATATCCAGCGTCTTACGAATGAGGCGAATGAGATTGACTGAGGGGTTACTCGTCAGTGTTGAGCAGGTCGTCGATAGACATTACTTATCGCGAAAATTGAACATCGCAACAAGTCAAACCTAAGCAATAATGATGAAATGACAAAACTGAGCTAAATTATACCGATTTAGCTCAAAAAAAACACAGATATTTGCATCAGTAAGTCAGGATTTTGGTCTTAAACGCTAAAAGTTGTTACAAAGTTTGAAATAGCAGCCATTGCCATTCAACTGAATGAAACATCATTTAATTCAATAACTAACAAGGTTCTACAGGCAGATGAGAGTTTTGCTTTACAGCAGGTGCATACTGTAACGTATTTCAGAACGGAATGGGTGGGCAATTAAGAATCAATCGTGAATTATACGGTCAATTTTACAAATCCTTCTGTCTTGGCTGATATTGTGCATCAATCTAGCGTCATGCTCTGTAAACTTGGGTCAGATGCTTTATAATAAGCCAACTGTATATAAGACTTTATTTTCATACTAACCTGTTTTATTTTTTGTCTTTGCTTGTCTTAGTATTCAATGGTCTTAGCGTTCACCTACTATTACCTTTAACAAAAAATGTCCTTAACTGGAGAAATCATGTCACAGCAACCAACACCCTCTGACAGTAACGTCAGCCGTGAAGAAATCCTAGACATTGCTAACCTTGCCCGCTTAGGTATCGATGAAAGTACGGCCGATAGCTACGCCGATGACATCAGTAAAGTATTAAAGCTGATGTACACCCTTGGCAACGTTGATACGGCGGGCGTTAAACCATTAGCAAACATCCATGAAGCCTGCCAAGAATTGCGTGCTGACGTCGCCAAACACGATATCAACCGCGCGCGTAATCAGTCGGTTGCACCTGCGGTCGAAGACGGCTTATATTTGGTACCACAAGTGATTGAATAGGCCGCTTTCGCTATTTTTGCCTTTATCTCACTTTATTAATGCTATTAACACTTTGACGGACGACACCTTATGTCTGAACTTCATCTATTAAGTACCCAGCAGCTTATCACTGGCTTACAAGACAAACAATTTAGCAGCGTGGAATTAACTGAACACTACATCAAACGTATAGACGCGCTAGACAGCAAGATCAACAGCTTTATCACTCACACCTCTGAGACGGCACGCGCCCAAGCAAAAGCGGCAGACGAGATGCGCGCACAAGGCGATCAGCGCCCATTATTAGGCGTGCCCATGGCGCATAAAGACATCTTTTGTACCCAAGGCGTGCTGACCACTTGTGGCTCTAAAATGCTACACAATTTTATTTCGCCTTACGATGCCACGATCGTCTCTAACATCGATAAAGCTGGGATGATCAGTTTAGGTAAGCTCAATATGGATGAGTTTGCGATGGGCTCGGACAATAGCAGCTCTTATTATGGCACGGTGCAAAACCCTTGGAACCTAGAGCGCGTTCCTGGTGGCTCATCAGGTGGTAGTGCTGCCGCCGTTGCCGCAGGTTTTGTCCCTGTAGCCACAGGTAGTGATACGGGTGGCTCCATTCGTCAACCTGCCTCATTTTGCGGTTTGACAGGGATCAAACCAACTTATGGCCGCGTATCACGCTTTGGCATGATTGCTTATGCCTCCAGTCTCGACCAAGCCGGTAGCATGGGACGCAGCGCCAAAGACTGCGCCTATCTATTGCAACCAATGATCGGCCATGACCCACGCGATGCGACATCAATCAAACACGATATTCCTGATTACGTGCAAGACCTTAACGACGCAGAAGCAAGCGCTGGTGACAAACCATTTGCCGGTCTGCGGATAGGCTTTGCCAAAGAATACTTTAGTAAAGGGCTCGACAGCGAAGTCGAGCAAGCGGTACGGGCGGCACTTAAAAAATATGAAGAGCTGGGCGCCACCATTGTAGAAGTAAACATTACCGATCCTGAGGTTACGCTTGCGACTTATTATATGCTAGCACCGGCAGAAGCCTCATCGAACCTATCACGCTTCGATGGCGTGCGCTTTGGCTATCGCTGTGAAAACCCAACCGATCTTATCGATCTGTACACGCGCTCACGCTCTGAAGGCTTTGGCCCTGAGGTACAGCGCCGTATTTTGACAGGCACTTATGCGCTGTCTGCGGGTTACTTTGATGCTTATTACACCAAAGCACAAAAAGTACGCCGTTTAATCGTTCGCGACTTTGATGAAGCGTTTGCCAGCTGTGATGTGATTGCTAGTCCAACCGCGCCCACGGCGGCTTATAAACTCAGTGAAAACCTCGACCCTGCAACAATGTACCTAGGTGATGTTTATACTATTGCGGTTAACTTAGCTGGCCTGCCTGCGATCAGTCAACCAGTTGGCTTGACGTCAGAAGGTCTACCGATTGGCTTGCAGTTGATTGGTCAGTATTGGCAAGAAAGTAAGCTACTGTCTACGGCCCACCTGTTTCAGCAACACACAGACCATCATCTGCAACACTCTACTATCGCCAAGGAGACGGTATAATGAACACAGCAACGACAACTGACAACAATGCCGTCCGTAAAGAGCTATTTGTCGATGGTTATGAAGTGGTTATCGGTATCGAGATCCACTGCCAGCTCAATACTGAAAGTAAAATATTCTCAAGCGCGCCCACTGATTTTGGTCATGAGCCAAACAGCCAAGCCAGTATCGTTGATTTAGGTCTGCCGGGTGTACTGCCCGTTCTAAACAGCGGCGTGGTTGATCGCGCTCTAAAGTTCGGCATTGGCGTTAATGCCGAGCTGGGTCTGTACAACACTTTTGACCGCAAAAACTACTTTTATCCTGACTTACCAAAAGGCTATCAAATCACCCAGATGGCCAATCCTATCGTAGGCGTTGGCTACATCGATGTTGTGGTCAATGAAGGCGAAAAAAACGAATATCCGAAACGCATGGGTATCACCCGCGCGCATTTAGAAGAAGATGCGGGTAAATCTGTCCATGATGCCATCGATGGCATGACTGGCGTCGATCTCAACCGTGCTGGTACGCCGCTGATCGAGATCGTATCCGAGCCAGACATGCGCTCAGCCCATGAAGCGCTTGCTTATATCAAAGCCATTCATCAGCTGGTCACGTGGCTTGGTATCTCAGATGCGGTGATGGCCGAAGGGTCTTTCCGCTGTGACTGTAACGTCTCTGTGCGTAAGCCTGGCGATGAGCTTGGTACGCGTACTGAGCTAAAAAATCTGAACTCGTTCCGCTTTATCGAACGCGCGATCAATCGTGAAATTGAGCGTCAAATCGATATCATCGAGGACGGCGGTAAAGTCGTCCAAGCAACGATGCTATATGACCCAGAACGCGATGAAACTCGCACCATGCGTACCAAGGAAGATGCCAACGATTATCGTTACTTTCCTGATCCTGACCTGCTGCCTGTCCACATTGAGCAGCATACGGTTGATGCGATTAAAGCGGCCATGCCCGAGCTACCTGTTGCGCGTCGTGCACGCTTTGAAGAGGCGCTTGGGCTGTCAGAGTATGACGCTCGCATCTTAACTGGTAGCCGCCAGCTTGCCGATTACTTTGAAGATGTCGTCGCTGATGTGGGTGAAACGCACGCAAAAATGGCGGGTAACTGGGTAATGGGTGAGCTACTGGGCGCCCTCAATAAAGACGACACAGACATCATTGATGCGCCTATCAGTGCCAAGCAGCTCGCAGGACTGCTCAAACGTATCAATGATGACACGCTGTCTGGTAAGATGGCCAAAAAGGTCTTCACTGCACTATATGAGAGAGAAGGCGGCGACGCTGACGATGCAGCAGACAAGATCATCAAAGAAAAAGGCCTCAAGCAAGAAACCGACACGGGTGCTATTAAGACAATCGTTGAAGAGGTTATCGCTAAAAATCAAGCGATGGTCGAAGAGTATCGCGGCGGTAAAGAAAAAGCCTTTAATGGTCTGGTCGGTCAAGTTATGAAAGCCAGCCGTGGTAGTGCTAACCCGCAGCAAGTCAATCAAATCCTAAAAGAGCTATTGGGTTAAGGTTGTCGGCTTATCGGTTAGGCTGACTATTATAGGTAAAACGCTGTTGTATCTTTTGCCAAAGACAAATAGCCCTTGCAATATGCATAATTTTGCGTAAAATAGTCAGTCATTCGGGGCGTAGCGCAGTCTGGTAGCGCACTACACTGGGGGTGTAGTGGTCGCAGGTTCAAATCCTGCCGTTCCGACCAAACATAGTAGTAACAAGAAAAGCCAATCATTGATTTTCAATGGTTGGCTTTTTTTTGGAATCAATTTAAATATATTTCTAGAATTGAAACACAATAGCAGATACTCACCATAACTAGACTTTTATTAGGTGAGCAGTTAGGGTAAATGCTTGCCCATTATGATGACTTATCCTATTCCTATGTCCGAGCCTATTGCCAAGCCTGTCTCTGCGCTTACAGATGACGCACCTTGGGAGCGTTACCGACGTCCTTATGTGCGTGACTTGGCATATGTGCTGGCGTGCCCCAATGTCTTGACGACGTGGCTGGACTTTGCGCCGCATCAAAATACGCATAAGGTTGAAGTACATAGTGCAAGCTTCTGGCAAGCACAGTTTGCAGCGTACCAACAGCGTTTAGAAGAGCTTGACACCACCACTGCCTACCAGACGCTCACTCGCTATTTACTCAAGCGCCCCAGTCCCAATCGCTTGGGCTTTCACTTTGAAGGATTATTATCATTTTGGCTAGAGGATGGTTTTGCGCGTCAGTTGCATCCATACGAAACGTTGGCTAACAACGTGCAACTGTACAACGGCAAACAGACAACCGGCGAGCTTGATTTGATTTTATACAATCATGAAGAGCAGCTTGTCGAGCATTGGGAGCTGGCCATTAAGTTTTTTATGGGCTCAGCCCCGTTTGAACCTGTGAACTGGGTAGGTATTAATTCCAATGACAATCTACAGCGTAAAATAACCCATATGCAAACCAAGCAATTTCGAGCGGTGTGGGTAGATACTGAGGATCGAGGTCAAATCAAAATTGATAAGCGTTATGGCGTTATAAAAGGACGGTTCTTTTTACCTATAAACACCAAACACTTTGGCCGCTATGATTGGCCTACTTGGCTCACACCAAGCTTTCCGCTACATGAATGGTGTGATAAGAATGATACGGTTAACCTCGCTACGATTGATACGACCATATTACGAGCTGCACACTATATTGAATGGTTTAGCAAACGCCGCTTTTACGATCGCGATGATGGACATCCATCGCCACTCACATGCTCTGATAACGAGTCACTCAAAACAGGATTGTACTTTGAAGGTGATAGACCCATCGTTATTTATCCCCATCAGCGCGGCCAAGCTCACGATAGTTTTTAATGCAAACTCGTAAAACCATCAATACGTTTCAATCACTTGCATCAGCTCATACCTGAGCATATCCGCACTGGGCATACGCTCAGCGTGAAAACGGACGATGGCAATGCCTGCACTCGCAAGGGCTTTATCTTTTTTGTCATCAGCCTTTTGCCGCGCTTTACTACTGTGCGTCCAATCATCCAGCTCAATCGCCACTAGCGTGGTCTGTGCGTCAACATCCACGATCACATAATCGACGCTCTGACGGCAGATGCGGTTAAACCAAAAGCTACGCTCGGATGTCTCATTACTATTGGCTTCAATGATTCGCGACAGCTGAACTTGCACAAAGATGTGATATTCCGGCAGGGCGTTTTTGAGCTTATTAAAAAAAATCACTTCCGTATCGGTCATGATGGGCATTGGCGCAAACGGCCAAATCGCCAGCTCATCGCCGCGAACTGGCTTTGGGTCCGGCTCAATGCTTTGACGTTTTGATAACAGCTTGGGTAACGTAATCAGCCCTAAAAATCCAACGGCCAATATTAAAAATATAACGCCAAATGACATGGTTTTACCTTATACAATATGAGAGTGAGCAGCTAGACGTCACGACCTTATTAAGATCACTAACTATTAAGATCACTAACTGATCAACCGATCACAACAGGGCAGCCCTTGTAGGCTGACAGGTTATATAAAAAGAGAGAATAAAAATGCTGCTCATCGTAACCAAACACGCGCCAATCAGCAAACTATAAAACAAAAAACACGACAGTAGATGTCGTGTTTTGATAGTTAGGAAATAAAAAGTCAGACCAACCTCACAAAAGCGCTCCTATTTATCTAAATATAAGCCTTTGATGAAAATTGCCGCATCTGTACTTTAGCGCCAGTAAAGCACCCAAGCGTTGGTCGTATTGACTTTAGGATCGCTATTAATCTTATCTTTTAGGGCTAGTGCGGCCACTTTACCGCGCTCAGGCCCCACGATTACTCGGACACCGCGACTGGTAGGACTGGTCTTCACTTGATAGCCCGCAGCTTGGAGTTTTTTTGCTAGTGCGTCTGCTTTGGCCTGATTATCTGCTAACGCCACTTGCACCCCAAAGCTACCTTTGGCATCCGTTTCTCTCGCTTCTTTGCGTGCCTCGCTGAGTTTTTGCTGGGCATCACGCTTAGCATCGGCAGATTTCTTTGCCAGCGCTTCTTCTCGTTGACGTTTTTCTTCACGTGCTTGCTCAGCCGCCGCTGCTTCACGCTCTAGACGTTGCACTTGATCACGCGACGGAATAGTTATGTTTTGGCCCAGCTGTAGTGAGGTAGACGGTGAGATATTATTTGCTTGAGCCAAAACTTCAACTGGCATGTTGTATTGCCTAGCCAGTTTAATGAGCCCATCCCCTCTTTTGACTTGATACTCAGAAGGCGATTTTGGTGGCTCGTTTTTAGCGGCCTCCGCGGCCTCTTTTTTTCTCTCAGCCGCAGCTTGTGCGTCAGCTTGTCTCTTTGCTTCTGCTTGTTTTTTACTTTCTGCTAGTTTTTCAGCAGCGGCTTTTTCTTGTTTTGCTTCAGCCTGTTGCTTTTCATCTGCCTGCTTTTTCGCTTTGGCTTCTTTCACTGCATCGTCGGCTGCTTTAACCAACTTCTCAGCATCTTGCACTTCCTTACTTTTGACACTCTTTTCCGTGTTTTTTTCCTCTGCTGAACTGTCACTCTGCTCACTTACCGCAGCGATGTTTTCGACATACTGCTGACTTTCTGCCCGAGCTTTTGCTAATGCTTGCGCTTCAGCAATCTCTTGCTCTGTTAAGAACTGCTGAGCACGCCTTTCTTGCTCGGCAACGCGAGCGGCACGTTCTCTTTGTTTTTGCGCGAGGATACGTTTTTCAGTCTCAATATCAGTCGTCAGTGGCTGCGGCGACTCTTGCTCGGTATCTGGCTTCTCTATCATCGCTGACGTTGGCGCAGGTTTATTGCTATCACCAATCTGTTGTACCATTGCGTATAGCATCACGCTACCGCCTATAATCATCCCAATGCCCAATAAGGCTTGTCTCGAAAAGTTCATCCGTTTACGTCTCTTAGTTGGTAATAAGGTTGATTGAGCGCCGCAGCTATCGTCTCAAAACTATACTATAGATAGCTTAAATCTGTAGTAACGGCCGGCCGTCGGTCACGTCTATTCGTTCGCAGAATTTATACCGACTTTCTAATACCAGTCTGCTAAATCACTTTGATTATAAAGCATATTTTTCATGCTGTCTGCCATCATCCTATCACTAAAATTGACATGAAATAGCGGCTGCTTTAACTTAACTTACGCTACCTCAAGAGCAGCCAGTGCCTCTCCAATCGTGTGAAAAGAGCCACAGACCACGATGAGATCTTGTGGTTGACTGGCGTTTATCACCGCCTGTGTCGCTGCCTGCAAACCATCAAACTCATGTATCTGAGCGCCA
Source organism: Psychrobacter sp. CCUG 69069 (assembly GCF_021023115.1). NCBI lineage: Bacteria > Pseudomonadati > Pseudomonadota > Gammaproteobacteria > Moraxellales > Moraxellaceae > Psychrobacter > Psychrobacter sp. CCUG 69069. The sequence continues at coordinate 157,803 of NZ_QQAI01000003.1, read as the reverse complement.
TCCACATACTCAGCTAAGATACTTTGCAGACGCTCAGTACTTGCGGCACGCGGATAGTCAATTTCAGCGATAAACCAGTCGCTAATTGGCAAGCCTGCTGTGGTCAAACACTGCACGACTTTATTGATGTCTTTATCGCCTAGCATTGAAAACAGCATTTTTATCTTTGGCGGCGCGATATGAGCGTGGCGGTTGTGCTTGTTTTGTTCTACTAAGTGCTGCTGCCAAAAAGGCAACAACTGCGCCAGTAAAAACTCAACGCCTTGTTCGTTATGCGCCACGTCCAATAGCCAATGACGACCTTGCACTTCACGGTAATCAAAGCGACCGGCTAACTTGACCGTTTGTAACGCTTGCTCAATCGCATGAGTGTCTACATTTAACGAACTTGCCAATACTGCTGACAGCGCGTTGACGGTGTTGGTCAGTGACAGTGCTGGCCGTGGTAGTTGCATCGTGACAGCGGCATTACTATACTGCCACGTTTTTGCGTCGATTTCGCGGTAACTAAAATCTTGCCCAAACTGATAGCAAGTCGCTTGATGCTTATTGATGGCTTGCTGCACACTATCTGGCATCGCTGTCGTACCGTAAATTAAGGGAATACCTTCACGTAAGATACCTGCTTTCTCGCGACCGATGTCTTCAACATTGTCGCCTAGCCAATCGACATGATCGATGCCAATGTTGGTAATCACCGCCATGTCAGGATCGATGATATTCACCACATCTAAACGGCCACCCAAGCCTACTTCTAACACCCAAACATCACAATCCGCTTCAGCAAATATCAGTAATGCTGCCAGCGTCGTCATCTCAAAAAACGATAGGGTCAACGCGCATTCTAACCGTGCCGACTCTACTTTGCTAAAGGCATCAATTAACGTCTGATCACTGACCATCTCGCCATTGATACGCACGCGCTCATTAAAAACACTCAGGTGCGGCGACTGATACAGAGCGGTTTTATAACCGGCAGCTTGACACATCTGTGCGATAGCGGCGGTGGTTGACCCTTTGCCGTTGGTACCTGCCACCGTAAATACGTAGGCGTCATCCTTCGCTGATTGTACGACACCTAGCGATTCAGCGACTGGCAATACTCGCGATAAACCCATGTCGATCGCAGAGACATGTATCTGCTGCATATAATCAAGCCACTCAGTTAGACTGGCCTTGTTATTGGGGCTATGAGTACGAGAAGTTAAAGAATCAGACATGGACAAAACCTATATAAAAATTTTGATAAAAGCTCAAATTTGATAAAAGCTTAAAATAGTATAACGAGCTAAATAACAATAAAAAATAGCATTTACCGTAATTGACGATAAATGCTATTCGTTAGTGTTACCTATGCGGTAGATATTAGCACGACAAGAAACCGTTATACATACCGTAATAGACGCTTTTATCTACTGAGCGTCAACATTCGGTACAGAGCATAACTTGGCCAATAGACGGTAAATCGTGTCTATCAATTGATGACGATGCACCACTTCATCAACCACGCCATGCTCTAACAAAAACTCTGCCCGTTGGAACGGCTCTTCTAACGTCTCACGGACGGTTTGTTCAATCACGCGCTTGCCAGCAAAGCCGATCATCGCTTTTGGTTCTGCCAAGTGAATATCGCCGATCATGGCCAAAGAAGCCGTCACACCACCATAAACAGGGTTGGTCAATACCACAATATAAGGTATGCCAGCTAAGCGCAAGCGTTCAATGGCAGCGGCTGTGCGAGCCATTTGCATTAATGACAGCAGACCTTCTTGCATACGGGCACCGCCTGAGGCTGCAAAGCACACTAAAGGGACTTTGTCTTCAAGGGCTTTTTCGGCCGCTTGGACAAAACGATCGCCAACCACTGACCCCATAGAGCCACCCATAAAACGGAAATCAAATGCACAAGTAACCACATCTAGATTGCGCAATTTGCCATGCATCACAATCAGTGCTTCACTCTCGCCTGTTTTCTCTTGTGCTTCCGTCATACGCTGTGGATAGGGTTTGCTGTCCACAAAACTTAGCGGATCTTTGGCGGTAAACTCTTGCCCAAGCTCCCCATCTACTTGATCGAGTAGCCAGTTTAAGCGTTCACGAGCACTCATCGGTAAATGATGGTCACAATGTGGGCACACATAACAGTTAAAAATCAGCGCCGTATTGGTAATCATGGAGTGGCAACTGCTACATTCCGTTGACGGTTCGGTCTCGACCGCAGTCAATGGTGCCGTCAGCTGTTGCTTGATCCCTGGTATCGGGCGATTAAACCATGATTGTCCAGCCGTCTTGTTATTTTGCTCAAGGTTAGCAGCACTATCGTTGTTAGAATCGGGTCTTGTCATCGTATCAGTCATATTATTCGCCATTATCAAAGGCTTATCGGCAAGTTGGCTCATTCACTTGTCCCTAAGAGTAGATTTAAGAGTCACATACAGTCATAACATGAGCAGTTATAAGGCACACTTACGTGCAACTGTAACAATTTATATGTGAGGTTAGTTTACACACGTAAACTAACTTTAGCAAAGTCATTTGCCCCTGTCTTTATAAACAATGTGATGACACCTTAACTTAGCTATTGATACTCTAAAAAAATAAGGCCGCATACTCATATAATCTGAAAGTTAAGCACTTAAACTATCGAGTGCCGCCCGCAGCTCGTCCATCTTAGTCATGATCTTTTGCTGAGCGCTTGCGACAGCATTAGCATCGTTAGCATCTATATCAGCAAAGTTCTGTACCAAGGCACTCCCTACGATCACGCCGTCTGCATGAGTACCAATCGCTTTGGCCGAAGCGGCATCACGAATACCAAAGCCCACACACACTGGCAAATCTGTCTTTGCCTTAATCGCTTGCACTTGGGTTGCCACATCATCCGTATCTAGCGTGGCTGAGCCTGTCACGCCTTTTAAAGACACATAATAAATATAGCCGCCGCAATGGGTCAATACTTGCTCACGGCGCTCAGGCAAAGTCGTTGGCGATAGTAAGAAAATCTCATTCATCGAATGTTCAGTCAAATGCTGGGTAAAGCTGCCCGCCTCTGCTGGTGGTAAATCCACCATCAAGATACCATCGACGCCTGACTGCTCACATAAGGCGACAAAGTTATCATAACCGATAATCTCCACTGGATTGAGATAACCCATCAGGATAATTGGCGTCTGCGTGTCTGTTTGACGGAACTCTGCGACCATTTTTAGGGCATCACGGGTACTGGTCCCTGCTGCTAACGCGCGCTCGCCCGCCAACGCGACGACTGGACCATCTGCCATTGGATCAGAGAACGGCAAGCCAAGCTCGATCATATCCGCGCCATGCATAACCAAATCATGGAGCAAGTCTACGGTCGTCGTAGGATTGGGGTCACCTGCCATCACATAAGGAATGAGGGCTTTTTTGTTTTGTGCTTTTAAGGTTTTAAACGTGCTTTCAATTCTGGTCATAGGAGTCTCTTAATTCATATAAATTAGCTTACTTGCTTGCCCCTTTATTAACTAACAAAGGGCGCTAAGCAATTTTTCTTATAAGCAATAGATTGGATAAGCGTGCAAAAGTAGTCGCTGCTACAGCTCAATCCCTTCCGCCTTCATCACTGAATGCAAGTCTTTATCACCGCGACCTGACATATTCACGATAATGGTCTGATCAGGTGTCATCGTCTTAGCCAGCTTTAAGGCATAAGCGACTGCGTGAGCTGATTCAAGTGCAGGAATGATGCCTTCTTTGCGCGTGGACTCATGAAAGCCTTCTAGTGATTCTTTATCAGTACAGCCAACGTATTCAACGCGCTTCATGTCCTTTAAGAAGCTGTGCTCAGGGCCGACACCGGGGTAATCGAGTCCCGCTGAGATAGAATGCGTCTCTTGAATTTGGCCGTCATCATCTGCCATCAGGTAGGTACGGTTGCCGTGTAGCACGCCGATACGACCAGCAGCCAGTGGCGCGGAATGACGACCTGACTCAATGCCATCACCCGTTGCTTCAACGCCATACATTTTAACGTCGGGGTCGTTTAGGAAGTCAAAGAACAAACCAATGGCGTTAGAGCCCCCGCCGACACAAGCGACTAGGGCATCCGGTAATTTACCCGTTTTTTCTAAATGCTGAATACGCGCTTCTTTACCGATAATCGCTTGAAAATCACGAACCAGTAGCGGATAAGGATGGGGGCCTGCAACCGTACCGATAATGTAATAAGTGCTATCGACATTGGTGACCCAGTCGCGCATCGCTTCGTTCATGGCGTCTTTTAGAGTGCGTGAACCAGAAGTCACGGGTACTACTTTTGCGCCAAGCAAGCGCATACGATAGACGTTCATCTTTTGACGCTCAACATCGTCCGCGCCCATATAGACGATACACTCTAGACCCAAACGCGCAGCAATCGTCGCCGTCGCCACACCATGCTGTCCTGCGCCCGTCTCAGCGATGATACGTTTTTTGCCACACATTTTGGCAAGCAGTGCTTGGCCGATGGTGTTATTTACCTTGTGGGCACCTGTATGGTTGAGATCTTCACGCTTAAAGTAAATTTGCGCGCCGCCAATCTCATCGCTCAAGCGTTTGGCATGGTACAGCGGTGTAGGGCGACCGACATAATTGACCAAATCATTGTGATACTCTTCCCAAAACGCAGGATCGGCTTTGACTTTGGTATAGAGCGTCTCTAGCTCTTCAAGCGCGGCCATCAAGGTTTCGGAGACGAAACGACCACCGTGTACGCCAAAATGTCCGCGCGTATCCGGATATTGATTGAAGTCGGGTACGTCTGTTGGATTGGTAAAAGTATTGACAGACTGCGCAGTGGCAGATAGATCTTTGTTCGTGACATGACTCATGATAATTCCTACTGTAATAAGTGGTATTTTTTAGTATAAATATGGGGGAAAACGGTTTGAGGAGCTGGCTAGGTAACGGTCATACAAAGCTAGCTACTCAGGTTCGAAGGTTCGCTAAGCGTCTCATTTTGCCATCGAGCGCGTTTGACTGCCTTCATAAAGGCGCGCATTTTGGCGGTGTCTTTTTTGCCTTTATCCTGCTCGATACCACCGCTGACATCAACTGCATAAATAGGTAGCTCTAAAGTCGCCGCGACATTTTCGGCATTGAGTCCACCCGCTAAGATAATGGGTAGCGCGCTGTCCTTTGGTATCAAGCTCCAATCGAAACGTGCGCCAGTACCACCATATTTATGCTGATGATACGCATCGAGTAAAATACTGCTCGCCCCTGCTGCGGCAAACTGATCAATCTGGGCGCGCACGCTAGCCGTGGTATGCTGATCAGCATTGATACGCAGCGCTTTCATCCAGCGCTTATTGACCTTGCTTGCCAGCTGCTCACACTGCTCAGGCGTCTCATCGCCATGAAATTGAATGAGATCAAAAGGCACTTGATTGGCCAAATCAACCAGTTCATCCTCAGGCATATTAACCACTAACGCCACCACATTCACAAAAGCAGGCACGGCCGCGCTTAGCGTCTTTGCTTGCGTAAGCGTGACAGCACGCGGACTTGGTGGGTAAAACACCAAGCCGACCGCATCCACACCCAATTGTACAGCAGTATGAATATCACTAAGCTGGGTAAAACCGCAAAACTTAACGTGCATGACATGACCTTAAATAAGAAACTTAGCATGACAGGGTTAAACGGACTCGCGAAAAATGCCAATCGCTAGCGCTACCAAGTAAATATGATAATTTTTTAATCAGATGGCAAATCCATTGCATCCAAAAACTTATCCTAGCATACTTTTATTCCTAATTTTGTTTATGATTGACATAAGGCGACTTGAATGTCTAAGACCGCGTCAGCAACGGCTAACCACACTGATAGCAACGCTAAAAATACGAGCGTAAATCCGCCCCATTATTTGATGTGGTTTCGTCGGGATCTGCGAATTCATGATAATACCGCCCTAGCGGCTTTGTGTGAGCGGGCAAACGCAGACAACGCTCAGCTCAGCGCGGTGTTTTTTCTAACGCCCGCTCAGTGGCAAGCCCATGACATGTCACTTGTACAGGTTGACCATATCGCTCGTACCTTACCGCTACTTGCACAACACCTACAAGAGCAATTAAAGATCACTCTAATAGTGCAGGTTTGTCCCAGTTTTTCGGAGTGTATAGATGCGCTAACTACCTTATGTAAGGACAATGCCATCAGCTGCATCATGGCCAATCACGAGTACGAAGGCAATGAAATCAACCGTGACGAACAATTAAACGAGCGACTGACAAAAGACGATATCGAATTCGTCCGTTGGCATGACCAATGTATCTTGCCACCGCAAAGCATTACCACCAATGACGATAGCATGTATCAAGTATTTACCCCGTTTTATAAAAAATGGCGGCAGACGTTGGACGTAAGCGATCTACAACTACATACAGCAGCAGGGGTAAATGAGAAACAAAACGATGAGTTAACATTAGCAAAAAACAGTGCAAGCTCTGTTAAGGAGATAGAAAATCTCGGTAGAGAGATCATGAATGACTACCAAAAAACACTGCAAAGTACGGAAGCATTACAGCATGTCAATATGGAAGCACAGCTCACTCAGGCAAGAGATGCTTATCCTGCTGGTGAGGCCACTGCTTGCCAGCGGTTAGAGGAGTTTGCTGCTGAAGATATCAATGATTACGATGTGAGTCGCGATATGCCTAGCCTACAGGCAACCAGTCAACTATCTGCCTATCTCACGATAGGGGCAATCAGCCCCAGACTTTGCTATGTTCAAGCAAGCAAAGTACAAGAAAAGCTTCACGGTAATGATGGCGACAATGACGATATCAACCGCTGGATCAGCGAGCTTGCGTGGCGAGATTTTTATCGTCATGTACTGGTCGATAAGCCAGCACTAATCCGCCACCAAGCCTACAAGGATGAAACGGACAAACAAATTAATTGGTCATACCATGAGGAGAGTTTTAAAGCCTGGTGTGTGGGAAAAACGGGTGTGCCACTGGTCGATGCTGCCATGCGCTGTCTCAATGCGACAGGCTTTATGCACAATCGCCTGCGGATGGTCACAGCGATGTTTTTGACTAAAGATTTGCTCATTGACTGGCGCTTGGGTGAGCGCTATTTTATGCAGCAGCTCATCGATGGTGACTTTGCGTCCAACAATGGCGGCTGGCAATGGAGCGCCTCGACTGGTACGGATTCTGCGCCCTATTTCCGCATTATGAACCCCTTTAGCCAAGCTAAGACGCACGATGCTAACGGGGCGTTTATCAAGACGTGGCTACCTGAACTAAAGAGCATCCCTACCAATGTCTTGCATTCAGAAGACAAACTCCGCAAGGCGCTCAGTAAAGGAGGACAATTTGCCGACCTTGACTACCCTGTGCCCATGGTCGAGCATAAAAAAGCACGCCAGCTTGCCATCGCAGAATTTAAAAAATAACAATTAATTTAAACAAGTACGATTAGCCGTGTTAACTACATATAGGTTTAACCATTTGCCGACACGGTCAGTGGCATTTGGCACGCCCCTGCGCCCTGAGTGGTCACTGTTACCACAGCTCCTGTCAAAGCAAACAGCTGCTGCAGTTGCGTTTGCGCGTTTTGTAGCGCCATATTCATTACGTCTCCTCGGCAAGCACGTTCTAGGACTTCTTTTTTGGCCATACTTTGTGCTTGTGCTAAGATTTTTGGATCGACTTGCATCAGGCCAAAAGCGCCCGTTTGCCAATCATAAATCTCAATATCATCCAAATACACGGAAAATATCTCTGAGGGCGGTAAGGTAATACTGATTTTTGGCATGGTTGAGGCTGGTGTATTGGTATTAGCTACCTGCTCCCCCTCTACATCAGTGTTAGCCTCAGCAGGCGGTACTACCTGTACCATCTCAGGTGTCAACGTACTTAAGTCAATACCCGCTTCTACCCGCCCACGAGCGATAAACAAGCCTTTTTGTTCATCTTGCCACAGCTTCATCCAGCTACCGGGACGTTCGCTTGTAATCACGGTATCGACACTAAACGCAACGGTGTGCAAACGATTAAGCTGCTGGATTTGCGTGACCACACCCTCGCGAGTGATGGTTTCTATGGGCTCTTCTTCTGTTAGATTCTGCGCACTATAAATAGCAAAAACAATCGCGGCCAAACCAATGAGCAAAATAACCCATGACATCGTGGCTATCGGTTTTTTCGCTTGCGGACTTCTCCCCTTGGGCTTAATAGGAGAGCGATCATCAGGATTGTTCATATAGGCCACCTCAATACTTCATCATTTATACTGTATCGTTTATACCGTTTACTTCTATAAATTACATGACAAACATCGGTCTATAATATAAATGCTATTTTTGCGCCTTCACTTCAAGTTATGGCTACTAATATGCTACATAAGCCCCAATCCTCTTAGCTCTTCAAAATTCGCTGTTACTGACTGTAAACACGCTTAAAACCAGCAAACAGTGCCATTATGGCTGCCCCAGCTGAGACTTTAACGCCCGTTCGGTCTGAAAAAACAAAAAGTCATTGCGTCTTAGACAAACTTTACCTAACATAGTCAGATTGCATGGATAAAATGTCGGCATAGGTATACTTATCAGGATTTTAGCCTGAAATTACCCATTCAACCGCTCGATATATTGATATGTCAATCATAACTTTCCCTCTTTTATAAGAGCGGTTTACTTATGTGCTTTTTTACAAGCATTTTAGTCTCTAGGACACACCCTAGATTATTGCTAAGTGATAAAGGTAAGCTTGCGGCGGCCATGAAACGATTAGCCATACGCTCAACATCCTACTATTTCTTATTTTTTTATCGTTGATAAGGTTACGCTTTATTTATGAAAGCCAGTCAATTTTTATTTGCCACACTAAAAGAAACCCCAAGTGATGCCGACATCGCCTCAAGCCAGTTGATGGTGCGGGCCGGCCTCATTCGCAAAATCGCTTCTGGGTTATATATTTGGTTGCCCATGGGGCTGCGCGTCTTACAAAAAGTCGAACGTATTGTTCGTGAAGAGATGCAAAATGTCGGCGCGCAAGAAGTGTTGATGCCCATGACTCAACCTGCAGAGCTTTGGCAGACGACGGGACGTTTTGACGATTACGGTCCTGAGCTATTGCGCTTTAAAGACCGTCATGATCGTGACTTCGTGCTTGGTCCCACTCACGAAGAGGTTATCACCAATCTTGCTCAAGGTGAGCTACGTAGCTATAAGCAGCTGCCGATAACTTTCTTTCAAATTCAAGGCAAGTTCCGTGATGAGATTCGTCCGCGCTTTGGGGTGATGCGTGCTCGCGAGTTCACCATGAAAGACGCCTATTCGTTCCATCTTGATCAAGCATCATTGGCTAAGACTTATCATGACATGTATGACGCCTATACCCGCATCTTTACCCGCTTGGGTTTGGATTTCCGCGCGGTACAAGCAGACACAGGCTCTATCGGCGGTTTTGCCTCACATGAGTTTCATGTGTTGGCGGACAGCGGCGAAGATGACATTGCCTTCTCTGACTCATCTGACTATGCAGCCAACGTTGAGCTGGCGGAGTCTGTGAGCACAGCTGAGCGTCAGCCGCCTAGAGTGGAGCGTGAAGACGTCTTAACAGAAGGCATGACCAGCTGTAAAATGGTTGCTGAGCATTTAGATATCCCACTCGCGACCACGGTTAAAACTTTGATCGTACATGGTCATACCGAAGCCGATGAGCCACAACTGATCGCTGTCGTATTGCGCGGTGACCATCAGCTCAACACCATCAAGGCTGAGAAAATCGAAGAAGCCAACGTACCATTAACACTCGCCTCAGATGAAGAGCTAAAGGCAGCTGGCCTGCATAAAGGCTACATTGGTGTTGACTTAGACATGCCTGTGTTCGTTGATCGCTCGGCCGCTGCCTTGTCAGACTTTGTCTGCGGTGCTAATGAAGTCAATAAGCATACAATCGGTATGAACTGGGCGCGCGACACGCGCATTACTCGCATCGTTGATGTGCGTAATGTACAAGAAGGCGACCCTTCTCCCGATGGTAAAGGCAGCCTAAAAATCAAACGCGGTATCGAAGTGGGTCACATTTTCCAGTTGGGTGATAAGTACTCACAAGCGATGAACTGTACGGTATCGGGTGAAGACGGCAAGCCCGTCACTCTCATGATGGGCTGTTATGGTATTGGCGTCAGCCGTATTATTGCCGCTGCCATCGAGCAAAACAACGATGAAAACGGGATCATGTGGCCAACCACGCCGACCGTTGAGGACTCTATTGCGCCTTTTGAAGTGGCCATCATACCGATGAAGTCAAAAGAAGAAACGGTCATGCAAACGGCAACGGCACTCTATGAAGAGCTAAAAGCTCAAGGTGTCAATGTGCTACTTGACGATCGTAATGAGCGCCCAGGCGTTAAGTTTGCAGATCTAGAATTGATTGGTATTCCGCATCGTATTGTCGTCTCTGACCGCAATCTGGCAGAAGACAAGTACGAGTACGTCAATCGCCGCGAAACCGAGAAGCAAATGCTAAGCCGTGAAGACGTATTGGCAAAAGTTAGCGGTAAGTAGCCCTTTTAATACAGACTGCTCAAGCAAAAGCGCCTATTTCACTGAAGAGATAGGCGCTTTTTTATTAATAAAGCTGATCGTATCTGTTTTACTTACACCCCACCCTATAGTGCTTACTTATTGGCGAATCAAACGGCTGGGCTTAGGCAGCAAGCTTATATCGCTAACGCGGCAAGGATTGATATCGATACCGCCGCGGCGTGTATACCAAGCGCGCACCATCAGCTCACTTGGCGCATAGCATCTGCTCAAATCAGCAAATATCTGCTCAACGCACTGCTCATGAAACCCATTATGCTGACGAAAACTCAATATATAACGCAGCATGTTGGCTTCATTAATGGGGTGTTCGCTCCTGATCGAAACGGCTAAAGTGCCCCAATCTGGCTGATTGGTCACAGGGCAGTTACTCCGCAGTAGATTGGAGTAGAACGCATAAGGCTGACTGCTCCCCCTTACTGCCCTCGTACTGCTCACTTCTGTGTCATGATGACGCAGCAACGACGCATCAGGGTGCTCAGTTAACGCGATTTTGTCAGTGCTGTCTGCCAACGCATCATCAATACAAACCCCCTCAGGCTGGGCAATTAACAGCCCGGATGCGTTGTCATTTAGATCCTCATTTAAGCCAAACAGCGCGACCTGCACGTCTGCTTGCAAACAGGCAGATAAGTCTTTAGTTATCAACGCTTGTACGTCGTCCCAGCTGGCAAACTCAGTAAAATTAATACTATTCAGATATAGCTTAAGTGACTTGGACTCTACGATAAATGGTGAGCTGGCAGGGATACTAAAGCGCGCGATAGCAACCTGCGAGACGCCTTGTGTATTAAGCCACGACATCTCAAAAGCCTGCCACCAATCAACACCCACCGTTAACTTATCTGTTTGCCAGCCAATAGCGTCACGTCCCATACTGCGTGCAATAGGATATAGCGTCTCTGGGCTATACGTGGTTGGATAGTCGGTGGTTTGCTCACCCAAGATGCCGTGAATACTCATTTACCTTCCTAATATTAAACCGTTAAAAATTTATTGTACTCTAACTTTTACGAATCAGTCCGATAGAGAGTACCTTGACCCAAACTTTACATGAGTCACACTACCTTTTGGCCCAAAACCTTACAAGCGTACGCGTGAGCCACTACTCAGTAAGCGATAGGCGATGGTATAAAATATCGCACAAAAGACAAAAATAGCGGCCATCGAATACCAAACATTGACATCCGAATAGCCTAGGATGCCGTAACGGAACGAGTTGACCATATAGACAATAGGGTTCAAAAGCGAAATATTTTGCCAAAATGGTGAGAGATTTTCCATCGAATAAAAAACACCACCAAGATAAGTCAATGGTGTGAGCACAAAGCTTGGAATGATAGAAATATCATCAAATGAGCGAGCAAATACGGCATTGATAAAACCGCCCAGTGAAAACAAAATAGAGGTGCCAAGTACAGTAAATACCGTCACGAATAAATGCTCGATACCAAGATCAGTAAAGAACAGCGCCACTATTGAGACAATGACACCAATGGCCAGTCCGCGAAAGATACCACCACTGATATAACCCATCAAGATCGCATGCTTAGAGACTGGTGATACCAAAAGCTCCTCGATGCTGGCTGTAAACTTGGCACTAAAAAAACTTGAAACCACGTTGGAGTAGCTGTTGGTAATGATAGACATCATAATCAAGCCAGGCACGATAAACTGCATATACGGTACACCGCCCATCTCACCCACACGTGAGCCAATCATCTTACCAAAGATGACAAAATACAGGCTCATTGTGATAACGGGCGGCAGCAAGGTCTGTGGCCAAATACGTAGGATTCGACGAATCTCTTTAAACCAAATAGTACGAAAAGCGATCCACTTCTTACTCCATGACATGGTTTTGCTAAGATCCGTTTTATTGCGATCTATCAGTTCCTGACTCATAACCCTGCCTCCTTCATACTGTCTGAACTTTGAATGTTTTTATCCACTAAACGCATAAACAGCTCTTCTAGTCGATTGGCTTTGTTCCGCATACTCGCCACACTGATGTCCTGCTCAGACAGCTGATCAAAGACACCGTTTAACGACTCACCTTCTGTCAAGGTGACTTCCAGCGTCTGATCATCTGGTTGTGCTATCCCCGTCACTCCTGTCAAAGCCAGCTGACGGGTGAGCGGTGTATTTAAGTCAAAAACAAATGTTTCAACGGATAACTGCGCCAATAAGTCTTTCATCTCTGTATTGATACGAATTTCACCATGATCCAAAATAGCAATGCGCTTACATAACTGCTCAGCTTCTTCAAGATAGTGAGTGGTCAGAATAATAGTGGTTTTTTCTTCAATATTAATCTGCTGCATAAACTCCCACATAGAGCGGCGCAGCTCGATATCAACCCCAGCGGTTGGCTCATCAAGAATCAACAGCTTGGGCTTGTGAATTAAAGCCCTAGCAATCATCAAACGGCGCTTCATACCACCTGATAACTCACGTGATTTGTTGTCACGTTTGTCCCATAGACCAAGCGCTGTCAGTAGCCGCTTCGCCCGTGGACGCGCTTCTTTGGCAGGAATACCAAAATAACCTGCTTGGGTGATCAAGATATCTTGTACTTTTTCAAACTGATTAAAATTAAATTCTTGCGGCACCACGCCCAGATACTGCTTGGCAATGGAAGGATTTTCTAGCAGGTCGGTGCCAAAAATCTTCACGCTGCCTGTGGTGGGCTTAAACAATGAGCTGATAATGCCAATCATCGTTGACTTACCGGCACCATTTGGCCCAAGTAGTGCAAAAAAACCCCCTTGGGGGACGGTCAAACTGACATCCTTGAGCGCCGAAAACCCATTGTCATAGGTTTTGGATAAGTTCTGGATCGAAAGTGCTGGTACCTCAGACATGAAGACCTCTTTATTTGTTATAAACTTGTATAAAAAATGGTTTTAGAATAATAGGCCGTGTTGAACATTCAACGACGACACTGACAAAAGCGCCGTGAAATATTTAACACACTCTACTATCTAGAAAAGATACTGTCATGAAATGAGGCTGTTGAAGATGAATTTCAACTGCAGCGGCTCGGAAGGCGTATATTAATAACAGTTAACATTAAAAAAGCGCCTATCTCATCAAATGAAATAGGCGCTGTACAGACAGACATCACAAATTTTATTAGCTTGCTCCATCAATCATGTAGTCCACCGCATTTTGGACTTCTTCATCAGGGATATCAGCACCACCTTTTGCAGGCATGGCGTTAAAACCATTGATAGCATGGGTATATAACGTGTCTTTACCCTTTGCTATACGTGGTCCCCAAGCGCCAGCATCGCCAAAAATAGGAGAGCCAAGTAAGCCTGCACCGTGACAAGTCTGACACACAGCATTGTACACAGCTTTACCATCACGAGGACCGTCACCTGCTGATGGGCCAGCGGCACGTGGTGTCACATCACAAACGTCATCATCTTCAAAGCACACCTCGGCAACAGGCTGAATACGTGCGATTAGATTGGGGTATAAAGCAATCAGTTTTTGCACTTGCGGTGTATCTTGCGGAATGGGCTCTTCTTCAGCAGCAGGCGCTGCAGCGGCCGTTTCTTCAACGGCTGCGCCGTCTACTTGTGCGGCTTCATCAGGAGAAACTTCGCTCTCTGTCGTCACTGCCGCAGCTTGGGTATCATTACCTAGCTTTTGAGGAACATTTTCTACCACTTCCTGCGCTTCTGCTACATCAGTAACAGTGACAGAAGGCCCTGCCACATCTTCAGCTTGGCTCACCGCGATACTAGCGATTCCTAGAATGGCAGCTGCCGATAACATAACTACTTTTCTCATTCGTCACGTTCTCTTATTACATGTACAAAGGCTGACACGGCTCGGACATTCTGTCTGTCCTCCTTTAATGACCTCTCGTCATCAATAGCAAACAGCCATCCCGCGTGTCAGCACACTTGTAATCGGTGATTATAAATATGAATTCTCCCTGTCATTATAAGGGAAAAGGCAGGTAAATTGCCATGCCTGTTTCATGACTATGCTGTTTTTTCTTAAAAAACATCAATCCTTGTCTTCATTTATTGGCTTTATGACTTTTATTTGTTAGACTAAGCGGTCTTTATTTTTCGACACCTAATACCGCTTATAACCTCGTTTAAGCGTTATGTTGTTTAATACAAGATGCCGTTGTTATGATGCGCTCGTAGCTCAGTTGGATAGAGTATCGGTTTCCGAAGCCGAGGGTCGTGGGTTCGATTCCCGCCGAGCGCACCAATCATCATACTTAGTCCTTCCTTAGCGTTACCAAAAACCTCTAAAACCCTTTATAACCATCATTTTATGTCTTTTGATATAACTTGTCATTACCTAGTAGCACCTATAGAATGTTGTACATATTGTTGTACACACACAACATTACTATTCTATGGCTCTCAGAGGTGTGGTGATGAATAAGCGCAAAAACTATCTACTAACTGATAATGGTGTAAAAGCAATAGCCAAACAGTCAGCACCTACTAAACGCACCAGACATAGTGACGGTGATAGCCTCTCCCTAATTCATGACCCCAAAGGCTCGCTTTATTGGGTAATGTCTTATCGCTACCAATCTGACAAAGATATTGAGCCAAAACAAAAAACTTATCATATAGGTACTTATAAGCCCTCTTCACAAGTAATAGACACCAATTTCAAGCCCGAAGTTTCTTTGAAACAAGCAAGGCTTGCGCGTGACAGTGCCAAAAAACTACTTAACGATGGTATCGATCCCAACGAGCATAAGAATAGACATAAAAATAGCTACGAACAGAAAGATTTATTTAAATTCATAGCTAAAAACTATATGTCAGAAAAATCAAAAACTACATCAAAGAATGTGCAAAAGCTGCAAGGGTTTCTAGATAATCATATTCTAAAGCACATAGGTGAATATCCTATTGGTGCAATCACAGCGCAAGATATTATCAAGACAGGACTTGCCATTCAAACTACTTTTGAACAGCAAGGCAAACATACCTCAGAAACCGCTCATAAATGTATGGGACTTATCAGCTCAATCTTTGATTATGCTATCAATACGCTAGGTCATGACATTGTTAACATTGCCAGCGGACGTAATAAAGCGTTACGACCTCACAAAGCTGAGCGTATGAAAGCTGTTGAGCAGCATCAATTCCCTGAACTACTTCGAAATATTGATAGCTATATAGAAAAGCATCCTAATGGGCATCAACAGACGGTTGCTGGCTTACAGCTAATGACGCTATGTTTTGTTAGGACTAAAGAATTGAGGTTTTTTGAGTGGTCAGAAATTGATTATCATAAAAGCGTTTGGCGTGTACCAGCTCATAAAATGAAAATGCGTCAAGATCACATTATTCCGCTGTCATCCCAAGCAATGGCAATTATTGAAAGCTTAAGGCCACTGACAGAAAGTACTGGCTATGTGTTCTATAACTTTGAGTCAAACAAGCCATATAGTGAAGCATGGTTCAATCAGGCGTTGAATAGAATGGGCTATAGTGGAGATCCCTACCCTAAAATGACAGGTCATGGATTTAGACAGCTTGCCAGCACTGGCTTATACGAACTACAATTTTCCGAAAGCATTATCGAAATACAATTAGCACACCTTGAGCAATCGAGCGTTAAAAAGCGTTATGATCTGTCAGCACACTTAGCCCAACGTCAAGTAATGATGAATAAATGGGCGAACCATTTAGATGACTTGCGAGCTGGCAAGGCGGTCAGCTTTGACTTACTGACCCCTAATGAACTCGCCAAAGAAATGGATAGCCGTAACGAGCAAGCCACTGATATAGCGCTGCATGATAAAGATATATTGATAAACAGCTTACGGGCACAAGGCGTATCTCAACAGGTATTAGCCAGACTTGCCGAGCAACTTTAACAACACCGATTTACTAATTATCGTCAGCATTAGGCTGGCAAGCTAATATTGATAGCGTTAATCGCTGTCATAATCGATTGCAAGGCTAGGATTAATTACCCGAACGACAGCTATTCACACCTTTATGCTGTCACTGCCTTGCACCTACTTTAATTTAAGGGTGTAAGGGTGTGAGTGTGCGGTCATTAAACGATAAAGTTATTTTGAGTAGTGAAAATCAATACATCAGCTTTAGAGATTTTTTGTTTCATTTATCAAGCAGTAATAACGAAACTATATATAGCATTATTAATTTTTTACTTTCTCAAAAAATAGAAAAATTGACAGTTATTCGTCTCAACAATCACTATTCGCAAACTAGAAAGCCGTACAATACTTTGCCAGTAGCAGTAAATAACTCTATTCCAGATACGCAATTTACTCGCTATTTAAAGGCTATTCAAGAAGTGCTGGTATTCCCTTGTGATATGTGGATATTCGAGGATATGAATGATTTTAATTTTTGCACACCGACAGCTGAAGACCAGCTAAAAAATATATTTAACCAGTACTCTAGCTCAGGCTTGATAGTATCGGAACTCATAGACTTTAAACCATTAGATGACTTATTGCATTTTGATAGCGAGAATATTAGTGAGGAAAGCCCAAGGGTAACCCTCCCAAACTTAAGACACCTAATAAATAGAATTAAGCTGCCTGATTGAGTTTCTGTATCGGTGTAAAACCGCCATTGCCCATGTTTGGGCGCTTATGATTATAATGGTATAACCAGTTTTCTGCTTGTGCGCGTACCTGCTCTAGATTATCAAACAGCTCCTGATTTAACCAATCATATCTCATGGTTCTGTTAAAGCGCTCTACATACGCATTTTGCTGTGGATTGCCAGGTTCAATATAGCTTAAGATGATACCTTGCTGTTCAACCCAGTCTTTGAGCGCATTGCTGATGTATTCAGGGCCGTTATCACATCTTATCTGAATCGGCTTACCTCGGTACTCAGTGAGCTGATTTAGACTGCGTATGACCCTCCCGGCCGGTAGTGAGAAGTCGACTTCAACGGTGAGTGCCTCACGGTTGTAATCATCAATCACGTTGAACAGTCTAAAGCCGCGGCCATCCGTTAAGCCGTCGTGCATAAAGTCCATGCTCCAGCTTTGGTTGAGCTTATCAGGTACTGCTAATGGTATTGGTTTAGCACGTTTAATGCGACGCTTGGGCTTGATTCTAAGGTTGAGTTCAAGCTCACAGTAGATGCGATACACTCGCTTATGGTTGTATCGCAGCCCCATCACGTTACGTAGGGTTAAGAAGCACAAGCCAAAGCCCCAGTTCTTATTCTGGGTAGTCAGCTCTATAAGCAAGTCCGCTATCTGCTTATTCTCATCCGTTGCTACTGACTTGTGATAATAGCAGGTGACGCTGATGTTAAAAATACGGCAAGCACGGCGTATGCTAATGCGACGCGCTTCAATATAGTGACAAGCTAGCTGCCTGCGCCTTTGGGGCGCTACCACTTTTTTGTCATGGCATCCTGTAGGATATCTGACTTAAGACATTCGTCAGCATACATCTTCTTTAAGCGGGCATTTTCAACTTCAAGCTCTTTAAGACGGCTGATAAGTGTGGCGTCCATACCACCATATTTAGATCGCCAGTTGTAGAAGGTGCTTTGGCTGATGTTATGCTCACGGCAGAGCTCGGTAATAGGGACGCCTTGTTCGGCTTGTTTTAGGATGTTGACGATTTGGTTGTCGCTAAAGCGTGTCTTTTTCATAGGATTCTCCTGCTGGTGTATTTTAGCAGTTAATCTCTATTTGTAAGTGTTCTTATTTATTGGGGGGATTACCGTTATTGATTCCCATAATCCATAATACTCATCACAGATAAAACAATGTTGCTCTTTGGTCTGCTTGTTGAGCTTATCCGTGTGCTCATAAATACTTTGAAAGAAAGCATATATGAACCAGATCATGCCTTCAGCAGTAGGAGGAAGTCCACCAAATTCATTTATATTTTCAGTTTTTATATATCTAACAAACGATTTCTGAAAATTAACTAATGCTTTGTCAGGCTCATCTTCTAGAGATTCTTCCATACCCAACAACCAATAGAACTCCTCAAGACTAATCCAGTTTCTCTTACTATCACGTTCGCTTTTTATATCTAAAAAGCTATACAGCTGACCATCCTCATCATCCGTTCTCCAATTAATCTCATTTCGAAGACCATAAAGGCTTTTCGGCATCTCCTTGGGTTTTGGGTTTTTACAGTCTTCTTCAGTTTTCTCGTTACTATAGAAGTAAAGGTCTGTTAGTAAAAAATGTATGAATGAACGTGAGGTACAAGTGAACGGACTGCCATTTTTGTTAGTTAGCTTATATTTTTTGGTCGTTGTGTCATATTTCCACTTATCTGGATTTAGTTTATGCATAAACAACCAGCCCAAACTAATCGGCTTAATATCTTTTGAATAAAAAGCTGCATGAACTAGAGCATCAAGATTAGCGATAAAACTAAGCACTATAAATGAATAGAAACTCCCTACTGGCATGCTTGTATTAAGCACCTCATCTTCATAGTTAAAAGTCTTAAATAAGTAAGTCTTAAAATTTGTAATAAGCTTACTATTAAATTTCTGACTCAAGCAGTCATCTACAATTCTAGCATGCTCAAGTAAGTGAGTTGATTTTTCAGCACCGAACGTACGTACCAATGACTCATAAGGATGGCTAGATAGCCCCCCTTCCTCTAAGTTTATATCTTCTGGTTTAATGCTTCCTTTTTCCTGCGTCGTAGCTATATTATCAAATATATCTGCAATCTGTATTTTCTGCTTTCTAGGTATTTTAGACAGCCCTTTTGTCAGCTTTCTCATTAAACCTTTGCCTTCAGGCATACCTTTCTTCAAAAGAAGCAAGGACGGGAACATACTGATGTTATAACGCAACTTCTCATCTTCAGTATCACAAAGGTTAATATTCTTATCTGTCATGCCATGTACCCTTTATTCTCTGTATCACCTATCCTGAAACCTCAGCACCCAGCTTCGTATCAAGCATCAATCGAATAAACTGCTTAAACTGATTCGGGTTCGACAGTAGATGCATAGTCATATCTTCAAACGTACCTTTGGCATCAAACATAGCGTCCTCGGCAGCATTTGGATAACCACCCAGCATAATCTGATCGACACTGTTATTGGTGAACTGTTTGACCACGATCTCGTTTTCAGTGACTTTATCCCAAATGGTATTCATAAAGTTCACTTTGTCCTTATCGGTAAAATCTTCACCAGCAAAAACCTCGTTTAATCTATCAATAATCTGAGACAGTAGTGCTTCTTGTTTATTCTTGGGTGTTGCCGTGCCCGCTCCACTGCCACCATCTAATTGATACTCAGATTTTCCCTCTTGTAGTTTTAAGTCTTGCTGGTGCAGCTTTGAGACACGGTAATGGCTCATGACGATGTTACTTAGATCAACGTTTTCTTCATTATCCACGCTTTCACGTAATAGCGGCTGTAGGTTACGCGCGTATAGGCTCAGCTTCTCTAACTCTTTGTCGTCATAATCCACGATTTGCGACATAAACTCATACTGGCGGGTGAGTGTACCTAAATCCTTTTTAAAGATTTCCAGCACATCTTGATCGGTCTTAAAGTCTTTGTAGTCATTCTCGGCATTGGTCATTAGCACCACATCGCCTGTCGCTTTGGTGCGCTCTAGCATCACTTTGGCATGCTGTGCTTGCTCACGTGCCAGCTTATAGCGTTTTTGCCAACGCTCAACTGCTGGCTTGCAGATATTACTGATAGCGGCATTAGACTTGTTCTTACTATAGAAGGCCTCAACGAATTGCTCGACCTCATTCCATAAGAAAATGCCACTGGCACGCAGCTTTTCATAGAGGTCAAACACCTGATCAGGGTCAGACACATCCCCTAAGGTTGCGGTCTCATAGTATGGCTGGAAGGCTTCAAGAATATCTTGTGGATCATTAAAGAAGTCGAGTACAAACGTGCCGCTCTCTGCCTTGCCCTTATAAGTACGGTTCAGCCGTGAGAGTGTCTGTACGCAGTCCACGCCCGTCAGTTTCTTATCCACGTACATGGCGCACAGTTTGGGCTGATCAAAGCCTGTCTGGAACTTATTAGCCACCAGCATCACTTGATAGTCGTCACTATCAAAGGCTTTACGTAGATCGCGGCCTTTTAACCCAATATTCATATTGTGCTCGGTGAACTTCTCGCCAAGTAATGCGCCGCTATCAGGGTCATTATCAGTAAAGGTGACTTCACCTGAGAACGCGACCATGGCATTGATGTTTCTATAACCATAATCAGCAATATAGTTATCAAAGGCGATCTTATAGCGTACCGCTTCTTTACGTGAGCCTGTCACTACCATCGCTTTGGCTTGGCCACCCAGTAAGCCTTTAATATTGTCATTAAAGTGCTCAATGATGATTTTTACTTTCTGCGCTATATTGTGCTCATGGAGGCGCACCCAGTTATTGAGCTTAATCTTGGCGCGGCGGGCATCGACTTCATCATCAGCGGCAGCCAGCTTTTGCTTAAGCTGATAGACCACTTTATAGTTGGTGTAGTTCTTGAGTACATCTAGGATAAAGCCTTCTTCAATGGCTTGGCGCATTGAGTAGACATGGTAAGCGGCTGGCAGGTTATCTTTAGAGGCTGGCAAGTCAGGATTAGGCAGGCGGCCAAATAGCTCAATGGTTTTTGGCTTAGGCGTGGCAGTAAAGGCATAGTAGCTTAGATTCGGACTGCTACGACGTGCGGCTAACGTGGCATCCAATATGTCTTCGCTAGATAGCAGTGCATCATTCTCGGTAGTATTGCTCTCTATATCACCTGAGACCAACACTTCTTTGAGCTGGCGTGCGGTAGAGCCTGTTTGTGATGAATGGGCTTCATCGGCGATGATGGCATAGCGGCGTGACTTGAGCACACTTGAGTCTTCAATCGCTTTGAGTACAAACGGGAAAGTTTGAATGGTCACGATAATAATCGGCTGTGAGTTTACCAATGCGCTGGCAAGCTGTTCAGACTTTGAGCCATCACTCTCTTTTCTATTGATCTTACCAACCACACCATCAGCATGCTCAAACTGATAGATAGTGTCCTGCAACTGATCATCAAGCACAGTACGGTCAGTGATGACAATGACAGAGTGAAACTGCTTATCGCCTTGATCATTATATAAGGTGGAGAGCTGATGCGCCGTCCATGCGATAGAGTTAGATTTACCCGATCCAGCACTGTGCTGAATCAAATACTTTTGACCAGCACCTTCAGTAATAGCGGCATTGACCAGCTTGGTCACCACATCCCACTGATGATAGCGCGGGAACATCATGGTTTCTTTTTTGGACTTGCGCCCAATCGCGTCTTCCTCTTCGTCAATCTGCAAGTGCATAAAGTGGCCGAGGATGGCCAGCAAGTTCTCTGGTGTGAGTACTTCATTCCATAGATAATCGGTAGCATAGTGGCTGATATCGTCAGGGATATCATTACCCGCGCCGCCTTCCGCTGTGCCTTTGTTAAACGGCAAGAAGTACGTGCTGTCCCCTGCCAGCCTTGTGGTCATATAGACTTCATACTGACTGACAGCGAAGTGAACCAATGCGCCACGCTTAAACGTCAGCAGCGGCTCAGGCTTCTTGGTATCAGGGTCTTTTGGTAGGCGTGTGCGCTTATACTGAGTAATAGCATTTTGTACCGCTTGCTTAAACTCAGACTTTAGCTCCATCGTTGTGACGGGCAAACCATTGACGAACAGCACCACATCGATACGGTTACGCTTAGCGACTTTACCGTCAGTACTGTCTCTGACGCTGGTGTGAGGGCTATAGACTACCTCAGGAACCACACGGCAGATATTGGCCTCATAGCGTGCCATCGTCTCAGGGTTAAGGCTGTGCTCAGGCTTAAACTGACATAAGTCAAAACGTGCGTTACGAATCTTTAGGCCATGACGTAATACGCCCAATGTGCCATAGGTGCGTGAGGCTCTATCGGTAGAGTGTTCATCAGCCTTATTGAGCTGCTTCACCAATGCGGTGATAAAGTGACGCTCTGAGTCGATAGGAAAGGTACGGCAAAACTTCTCCCACTCCTTTGGCTGGGTTGTCTGCACAAAGTCGAGCACGTCTTGCTCATAGAGCGCGGTCTCAGCCTGATAGTCGCTGGCATGACCTACTTGCCAGCCTTGCGCTTGCATTTGAGTGACAATATCAGTTTGGAAGGCAGATTCGTAGGTGACGTTACGGGTATTGCTCATGTTAATTCCGTTTAATTTTACTATTAACCAATTTTTTATAATTCAAAAGCTATATGCTTACTCAGATAATATATAACAGCCTCTTGAAAACTTTTGATTCAGACACTATGTAAAGCTTGCAACACAATAATATCTGATCATAAATAAATGGAGTTATAATTATGACATCTATCCCCGATAAAATTTCAGCTCAAGTTATAGATACATTTGAAAAGGTTGCTAGTCCTGCTTCTCGTGCAGGAGTAACAGTTGAGCGTGTAGGTAAGCTAATAGAGGGAGATATATCAAGCCCATCTATCGTAGCCCAAATTATTAGTGAACGTAGCTCGAATGGCTTTACATACGATGAAAGCGATGTTGAAACCATGCGTAAGCTGCACCTAGATTCTAAGACAACTGTTGGTATAACAGTTAAACAAGTCAATGCTTTAACAAAAGACTACGAAGATTATGTCATAGGTGATAATTGCGTGTTATCTCACTAATACAAATACGGTTTCAAAAAAAGTTGTAAGATTCATGAGCAGAGTCTTACAACACACTTTATTTCTAATAATTAATAACAATTTATTTTAAATCAGTGTATGGAGTAAAAGTAATAGCTTTAGCTGTACTTCCCTGATCTTCTAGACCTAGCTCTAAACACACTATTCTGTATATATTTTTAGGGAATCCTCCTTCAAAATCCCATATATCTCGGCTATTACTCATCCTAACTACTCCTGAGATATTTGGATATTTATCTTCTAACCTATTATTAGTTATATATCTAGATAGTGATTTGCTTTTAGTGAAATTCAATACAATTACTTCTTCTATGAGCTCATGTAGCTCTTTAGCATATGTATCATTTAAGCTATGTTTTTCAGCTAACTCTTCAACTGTTTTCATATTGTGACCTTTCATTTTTAGTTGAAATTCTTTGTATTTAAAAAATCATTATAATATGCATGAAATGCACCCTACAAAGCATCAACTTCAGTTCCTTGCCAACCCCGCACATCAATCTTACCCGTAACGGCAGCAGATATTAAAGCGGTGCGACGTTCTCTTAGCAATTCAATTTGTAATTGCGCTTTATTAGATAATTCATCAAATTTCTTCAATGACTCTTCAACATACACAGCTATATCATTTTGTTCACTTTCTGGTGGCACAGGAAATATAAACTCTATCGCATCTGATACATTAAACTGTTTTTGTGCAGCACCATATGAAGCATTGTTTACCTGCTGTTTGCCAACCCAAATATTCATAGCAGCACAAAGCCAGTCAGAATTAAACTGACCTCTTCTTATTATGATTATAGAAGCACAGTTTGCTCCTTCTAATTCTTCAGTAACAACGGCAGTAACTCCAGGATAACCTACTCGTATTGATACTAAGTCACGATGATGCAATTGAGACGGCTTTAAAATATCGCTATTTTTTTGAGAGATTCTTCTAGTTTTAGTTAGATCAAAACTAAATGCTTTTACATCACCACCAAATATAAAATAAACACCTTCGTCTTGTGTATAAGTAGAAGGATTAATAACAAGCCCTACACCTACTTTTGGCGATATGTATTTTAGACGTTTTACTATCCAATGCTCAGGCACTTCCCCCAACCATTCAACGCCAGAATCTTTCATCGGCGCATCAGGGCTTAAGCCCTTCGTCACGGCATGACTGATGACCGCTTGGCGCTTTTCTTTTAACAGTTGAATGAGGGTTTGCTGTTTTTCGATTAAAGTATCGATTTGAGCGGTTTCATGGTCGAGGAAGTTGGCGATTTGGGTTTGTTCATTAATATCAGGAACAGCTATCGGATATGTATTAATAATCTCAGCAGGAACACGTCGCAATCCCCCAGCACCTGTCATAGCAGCTGTAGCTACACTAATAAATATGGTCTCTAGTAAACGATAGAATAGGTAACGGTTATTAACCTTGTCATTAACTCGTAAAACGAATATTTCAGACGATCCAAAACCAACCCCATTAATGAGATCTCTAGCTATAGTAGTGTTATTATTTTCAAAGCATGGAGTCACTTTTGCAACTAGAATATCTTCATTTTCAAAATAGGTATAACCGTCATAAACGTCTTTGATGACTTTTTTTTCATTTAAAACAAGACTATTGAATTTGAGCTTTTCCATTGGCACAAAACTACATTCATCAGACATTAAATCTTGAGATAGCGTAGACTTTTTTGGATTAAGAATTGCTAGATGTTTTATAGGTACAACTTCCCAGTGACTTGGAATATTTCCCAGCCACTCAACCCCTGATTCCTTATATTGTTCATATTGCTGATACTTCGCCATTACGAATGCACCTCACCCAATAACTGCATAATCTCAGCGCTAACCGCATCCAAGTCTGCATCAATCTCGGCAAGCGGACGTGGCGGCTCATACACATAGAAATGACGGTTAAACGGTATCTCAAAGCCCACGATGCCAATCTCTTCATCGATTGCATCTGTCTTATCTACATTGATCCAAGCATCAGGTACATGCGGCTGAACTTCACGGACGAAGTAACTTTCAATCAGCTCAATAGTCGTTACCTCAGGATTCAGCGGCACGTTTTCGTAGTCACGTAGGTCGCTGTCTGTTTGGAACTCAACACTTTTGGTCTTGCTGGCAGGATCGGTGCTATTTTTTGGACGATAAGTAAACGCACCATAGAGAGGGTTAGCAACCTTGACTACTTTTTTGATGACGGGTTCTGCTTCAGGGTTTTTCCAAGTGATGGCATCTAGCAGCTGCTTTTTCTCTTTCGCATCAAGGCTCATATCATCACTGGCATCAGCATCTTTTAACGCTTGCTTAAGTACTTTTTCAAACTGATTGAAATCATCGAATTGGTTTTCACCGATAGCCGCTTGTAAGGCTTTGGCCTTATTCATGATCTCAAGCTGATCTTGCCAGAGCTTGGCATCGAGCACGTCTTTTATCTGCTTCTCTTTTAGTTCTGAGAAGTCGGCTTTAATCATTGCACGCGCTTCTAACGTGACCGCCGATAAGTCACCGTAGTTGCTTGTATCAGAATCGGTGTCGCTATCAGTCGTCCAACTACCACCAAAGGCGTCATATAGCGCTGGCATGACCATATCAAAAGGTTTAGGGGCATAGCGCAAGGTTTCGATAGCATCATCAGACAACTGAGCAGATAGACGTAGCGGACGCTCAATCGTAATACGGCGATAGCCAAACTCGTGAGTGGCAAATATCTTACTGGCAAAGGTCTTAGCAGGTTCCGCTTTAGGATTAGCAGACTGACGGCCACGGTTAGACTTCACTTCTTCAGGCTTATCGAGCACACGCGCATCAACCACCTCAAAGTCACCAAAGCTGCGGATGATGGTCTTGATATCGTCATCAGACATCTCGTTACGCTTTGAGCCAAGGGATTTACGCATCTTGCCGTATAGGTTACTGCCATCGATCAATTGCACATGACCTTTACGCTCAGCGGCTTTCTTATTGCTCAATACCCATACATAGGTAGCGATACCCGTGTTGTAGAACATATCGGTAGGCAGAGCGATAATGGCCTCTAGTAAATCGGCCTCAAGGATATAACGGCGAATCTCACTCTCGCCGCTGCCTGCGCCGCCCGTGAACAGCGGTGAACCATTTAAGATAATACCAATACGGCTGCCTTGGTTGCTATTTTGACCATTATTAGCTTCTTGCTCATTAGTAGTGATCGGACGCATCTTGCTAATCAAATGCATCAGGAACAATAGCGAGCCATCAGACACGCGCGGCAAGCCCGCCCCAAAGCGACCGTCAAAGCCTTTTTGCTCGTGCTCGTCTTTGATCTCACCTGATATCTTTTTCCAATCGACCCCAAACGGTGGATTCGATAGCATATAGTCGAATTTCTCCGCGACCAGTTGATCACTAGACAAAGTATTGCCCAGCTTAATGTTATTGACCTCTTGCCCTTTGATCAGCATGTCAGCTTTACAGATGGCATAAGACTCAGGATTGAGCTCTTGCCCATAGGTACGCATGACCGCATCAGGGTTTAGCTCTAGCACGTACTCCATCCCAGAGGATAGGAAGCCGCCCGTACCTGCTGTCGGGTCATAGATGGTGCGAATAATACCGTCTTTGGTCAAGGCGTCATCATCTTCCATAAACACTAGTGAAGTAGTCAAGCGGACGATATCACGCGGGGTAAAATGCTCTCCTGCCGTCTCGTTCGAGCTTTCAGCAAAGCGGCGAATCAGCTCTTCAAACACAAAGCCCATTTCATGGTTAGAAATTGTCTCAGGGCTAAGATCAGTAGTAGCGAACATCCGCACCACTTTATAGAGTAAGTTGGCATCGGCCAGTTGTCCAACAAACTCTTCAAACTTAAAGTGTTCAAATATCTCGCGTGCGTCTTTAGAGAAGGATTGCACGTAGGTATTAAGGTTATCTTTAATATCGCTTTGACCCATCTTGCTCAGATCCATCGGCGAGGTATTGTAAAACGGTCGCTTGCTGGCACGAATGATGAACTTCTCTTGCGCTTCCTCTGGCAGACCCTTATCAGCGATACGCTCGCTCTCTGCCACCACATCAGCTTTGGTTTCTTCTAATACGCACTCTAAACGTCGCAATAGTGTGAAAGGCAAGATGATACGACCGTATTGAGATTGCTTAAAGTCACCGCGCAATAGGTCAGCGACAGACCAGATGAAAGCCGCTGTTTGAGAGAAGTTTTTGGTCATGGGGTCGTCTTATTGTTTGTTGTGCAAGGTTGGATAATGTTATAAAAAGCTAGAACAAATAAATGTCCAGTAAGATACTGAGAACTATATCAGATTTAAAGGTGAGTTACAGGTGTGGCAGGTGTTGTTGATAAAAATCAAATCAATATAAAGATAGCATAGATACTATTCATAGTACCTTATCCTTATATAACGGTGTTTTCGTCACTTTTCGTCACCCCTAGAGGCCTATTTTAAGCATATAAAAAAGCTATTTATTTAAAATTTAATCATACAATACAAATACTTATGCATATACTACTGATTAGGTAAAATCATAAAGTGACAATATAAACATGGAAGCGTGACGAAAGTGACGATTATAAAGATAATGGACTATGGGACGTTATGATTAATACATTTACATATCTAATGAATGCCTACTTCTATCAAGAGTGGTGGGCAGAGTATTCCGATCCTAGCGCTAATGATAAAGACGTACTATTACGTTTCGCGAGTAATGAAAATATGGAAATATTAAACAGCTTAGTTCAAGAGATTGAATATATACTAGCAAATGATCTTGCAAAGACAACTTTTGAAACTAACAGCTTTGATTTCGATCCTTTACTACGTGGTTACTCTAGTGAGCAAGCATGGGTTGAATCAGTTTATAAGATACTAATTGTTGAAATCAGATAATTTACTTTCATTAACATAATTTTTTTGTAAGTGGTCATCACCTTTTCTATGGTAAGCATATAGAGTAACAATAGAAAAATGTTGTACATACTGTTGTGCATATTAAAAATATATTTACTAAATTTATTTTATTATCAATAACTTATAATAACTCATTGACTCCCGCCGAGCGCACCAATCATTGTATTTCCCCCTTCCCTAGCACTACCTTACATTGCTCACCCTTATGCAAATATGTCTTTAAAGATATTTGTGTTTGTTGCTCTGCGCCTATCTTTCTGAATGTTTTGCTTATAACGTGAGCTTATTCTGCCTCTTGCAAATTAGCCGTTAGTTGCGCGCGGCTAGGGACACGGTGGTAGTTAATCACTGGCACATCACCAAGACGGCGCTGCCCTGTGGCAAGCTTCCTGTCGATGGTAATCATGGCAATTTTTTTATCTTGCTTACTCAGTAATAAATGATTTGCCTTACGGGTCACTCGATAATTAGGGAAATATTTCTTTAATAGTGCAGAGGTCTTCTGTAAGCCATCATGAGACTTATCTTTTTTTGACTGTGTGTACCCATTCTGCTCTCCTACTTTTGCCCCACGTGACTTTGCCACCAGCCATAAGGCGGCGATAACGGCAAACAATATGACAAGCCACCAAATTCCATCTATCATAAGAAGAGTATCCATTATTAGCAAGGGGTAGCTTATGTTAGCAGAATTATCACCAGCGTTAATAGCAGAAGTACAGGATGCAGCGAAACTATTGGCTTCCTCACAGCGTATTTGTGTTTTAACGGGGGCAGGAATTTCAGCAGAAAGCGGCATTCCAACTTTTCGAGATAAGCAAACAGGCTTATGGGAAAACTATCATGCAGAGGACTTGGCCACACCAACTGCGTTCGCCCGCGACCCAAAACTGGTATGGTCGTGGTATCAATGGCGCAGAGAGTTGGTAGCGGATAAAACGCCAAATCCCGCGCATGTTGCCTTAGCCCAGTGGCAGCAACATATCAAAGCAAACCATCAGCAGTTAACGCTCATCACTCAAAATGTCGATGACTTACATGAACAAGCTGGCAGTACCGTGTCTCATCTGCATGGGAATCTGTGGCGTAATCGTTGTAGTCAGTGTAAAGCACCTTATCAAAGCAACCCAGAAGGCTCATCTAATAGCGAGAATGACACAGATTTTACTGATACGTTAATCACTTGCCAGCACTGTGGCGGTTATATCAGGCCAGATATCGTTTGGTTTGGAGAAGCGCTGCCCGTACAGGCATGGCAGACGGCAGAGGACGCCGCTGCCAGCTGTGAAGTGTTTATCAGTATTGGTACCTCAAGCCTCGTTTATCCTGCTGCGGGACTGGCCCAGTTAGCAAAGCACAATGGCGCCAAAATCATTGAAATAAATCCAAATCCGACGCCAAATACTGTCGTTGATACAACGTTAGCAGAAAAAGCGGGGGTGATAATGCCAGCACTCATACAAGCAATCAATAAGTTATAATTATGGCTGTGTGACGAATCATAAAATCTAACACTAGCTTAGGGGCTGAGTTCGTTTAACTTTTTATCAGACCAAAAAAAAGGCTTAACGGTTTGTATCAACCATTAAGCTTTGTACGAGACCACGATCCAAACAGGTCTTATTGTAACGCTAGATCAACTTTCGCTAAATACGCCTCTTTTAATTCATCATCTATAAATGCCGAACGAAAAGAATTTTTCACCAAGGTTATGACATCATCTTCCGTGATCGGTAGATTCTCATATAAGTTGATAAAGTTTTGATTGACGTAGCCTTTAAAGTACGCTGGATCGTCTGAGTTAACACTGATATTTAGACCATAATCCAACAGCTCTTTGATGTTGTGCTCTTTATAGGTTTCAAAAACTTTCAGTTCGATATTTGAGTTGGGGCAGACAGTCAGCGGCATTTGCTCGTCTTTGAGTCGTTGCATCAGCTCTGGACTTTTTATAGATTGCACACCATGATCGATTCTATTGATATTCAATAAATCTAACGCTTCGTAAATGTACGAAAAATCTGCCTCTTCACCTGCATGGGCCACCAATTTAAAGCCTTCTTCTTTGGCCTTTTTAAATACCTCTTTAAACTTCGATGGCGGATTGCCCAGCTCTGATGAATCAAGACCAACACCAATGATGTCGTCTTTGAATGCTAAAGCTTGCTCTAACGTTTCAAAGGCGTCTTCTTGGGATAAATGACGCAAAAAGCACATAATAATACAAGACGTGATGCCGTACTTTTCTTTAGCATCCGCAAGCGCCTCTTTGATACCCGTTATCACAGCCTCAAAAGGCACGCCTCTTTCTGTATGTGTCTGGGGATCAAAAAAGATCTCCGTGTGGATGACATTGTCCTCAACACATTTAAGAATGTATTCCCAAGTCAAATCATAAAAGTCATCTTTGGTGAGCAGAACATTTGCACCCGCATAGTAAATGTCTAAAAAGGTTTGCAAATTGGTGAAGTTATAAGCCTTGCGTACATCTTCTATGTTTTCATAAGGAATCTTTACGTCGTTCTTTTTGGCCAATCGAAACATCAGCTCAGGTTCTAGTGAGCCTTCAATATGTAGATGCAGTTCCGCTTTCGGTAGTTTCTTTATTAACTCAATCATAGTGTTCCAGTAGTGTTTTTTATCAAGACAGGCAGACGATACATGGGCTTAAATGCGACACACATCAGTCATTTTCTGTGGCTAGACGCGTATTATATTTGAATTACCCTCAAAACCCCATAGGCTAAAAGCAAACCATTTAACGCGATGAATGTGCCCTTTATCAATAAGAAGACTCATAGAAATAGCTAATCATAGTACTTACCTCAAAAACACCACCGTATCAGACAACTCATTACCAGCTGGATTGTGCTCAAGATGATAGTACTGACGCAGCAATTGTCCCACCTCATCTAACAGTTCAGTCAAACTTTCTTCTGTTTTCTTATTCGCAATACCTGATAGCGCTTTTTCACACATCGCTCGCCATACCGTTGGGCTGACGTGCGCGCTGATGCCACGATCAGCGACTATCTCTAGCTGATGCTCACAAATATTGACATAGATCAAAACACCGGTGTTTTCTTCGGTATCCCAAACTCGATACTCACTAAACAAGTCAATCGCACGGTCGCGGCAGCCGATGTGATAGGCCTCTTGAATGGGTAGATGGTTTTCTACAATCAAAAACACCTCACCCCGATGTCCACGCTCAGCGCGTGTTACTTTATCTGTTAAACGTGCTTTGGCGTCTGCTGTCAGCCACTTACTATGCAATAAAGGGACAAACAAGACTTGACGCCACCAGCGGGCAAAACTGGAATTTGAAGCGCTGTTTTCTGCCATTATATTATTTCCTCAAGTACGTCATTACTGACGTTCATTTAGTGAATGGGTCTACCACGAGCCGCCAGCACCGCCGCCGCCAAAGCCACCACCACCGCCGCCAAAGCCGCCGCCTCCGAAACCACCACCGCCAAAGCCGCCTCCGCCGCCCATGCCTGGTAGGAAAATCATGCCGCCGCCTCTTCGACCACCTTTACCGCCGCCGCCTTTGCCACCACCACCGCGTGAAATCAGGAACATCCAGATAAATATCGCCATAATCAGCGTCATAAAAAAGCCGCCGCCGAGTGCCAATGAGCCGGCAAAAAAACCTCCGGCCGTCAGGATCGAGCCAAAAACGCGGCCAAAGATGCTGGTAATAAAACTACCAAATATCATCGCCATGACGAATAAAAAAACGGGTGATGAGTTGTCACCGACATCGTTTGGATTTTGACTACGTTCGGCCGCTTGCGCATCGGCACGCGCCAAAACCTCAGGGTCAGCGCTCAGACGCGCTTTTAAGGCCTCAACCCCAGCTAAAATCCCAGCGCCATAGTTGTCCTGTTTAAATAGCGGGGTGATCTCTTCCCGAATGATACGATTGACCGCAGCATCTGGCAACACGCCCTCTAGGCCGTAGCCCGTTAAAATATACATGTCACGGTCATTGACCGCAACGACAATTAACAAACCATCATCGATGTCTTGATCGCCAAGCTGCCATTTTTCTGCCACTTGCAAGGCATAGTCAAAGATAGGCAGACCATTGGTCGTCGGTACGATGACAACAGCTGCTTGTGCTAGACCTTGCTGGTAGATATTTCTAAGCTGTGCTTCCAAGCGCTGTTTTTCTTGCGGGTTTAAAATATTGGCCTGATCAATCACTGGCTCATTTAATATCAGTTTGTCTGCATCGACACTAGGCGCGCTTGATTGTACAGAAGGGCGAGTGGCTGCTGAGGTCTCAGTGGTGGCCTCACTGTTGGCCGCCACTGGGTTAATGGCATCATTGCCCAGTACAGCGTCATTGATGGCTTCATTGGACTCACCGGCTTTGGCAATAGCCACCAAATCCTCGACGCTACGGTCTTGTATGCTTGAGGGGTTATTTTCTGTCGCCACAGCCGTGTCAGCAGGCGCAGCATGCAGCACAGAGGCACTACTCATGCTTAGGGTGAACAACAATGTTGATAAGATTGCTTTGGAATTATTCATCTACTCTATACCACCTCAAGTGACATCGGTACTAAATTATTAATAGGCATTCATAACCATCAACACCTTTAAAACAAATCTGGTAGTGCCCTCTAAACCCGCAACCAGGCAAATACCTCGCTACTTAATACATTCAATTAACGTTACTCAGCTGTCGCTGCGTTATCATCACCGAAGTCGACACTTGGCGCAGTTGAGATAGCCTCTTCATTCGCCACGCTAAAGTTTGGCTTAGCATCCATACCAAACACTTTCGCCGTGATGTTGGTTGGGAACTGGCGCACAGTGGTATTGTAGGCTTGTACCTCTTGTATATAACGGTTACGAGCGACAGCAATCCGGTTTTCAGTGCCTTCGAGCTGTGCTTGTAAGTCTTGGAACAACGCATCTGACTTTAGCTCAGGATAACGCTCAGACACTGCCATCAGACGTGATAATGCCCCTGTCATTTGTTCTTGCGCAGCCGCATAACGCTCCATCGCTTCTGGATCATTGAGTACCTCAGGCGTCACGGTGATACTGCCAGCACGTGAGCGAGCCTCAGCCACTTGAGTAAACACTTCTTGTTCTTGCTCCGCATACTGCTGTACCACTTTGACCAAGTTTGGCACCAAATCAGAACGGCGTTGATACTGGTTGACCACTTCTGACCACGACGCCGTCACCTGCTCGTCTTGGGCTTGAAGGTTATTATAGCCACAACCGCTTAGACCAACAGTAGAAGTTGCTAATACTGCTGCAAGCAACATGGGTTTTACAATTGATTGACGCGTCATCGATGTCTCTCCTAATGATGATAAATAACAAACAGCCAGTCACAGCTTTTAATCTTGTTTTCAGAACGCCTGACTACTGGAACTCCTGATTACTGTCAGTAACGTTCTGTGGAACTGTATTTTTATTCAAAAACTATAAACATAAGTACAGATACAAAAAATATGCGCTGGGTGATCAAATACTAATCATACGCTCAAGTTATACTCAGGTTTATAGCCTATAAGTTATCCTAACAATAATGGCGTGATAACGGCACTTTTACAATTCACCGTTACCAAAAAACAACCGCAAACCCTTATTTTGATGCCGCTTTCCGTCCCTTGCTATTCATAGATAGAGCGTGGTAAAAGCCGTGACAACGTTAGCGTTCTCGTTAGGTGATACATTTTTTAGTAGGCGGTTTTGCCACACCTAGCATCGTTATATGTCCCCACGTTAGCGTTATTTATGACAGTAACCACCTCACGCAAAAAGAATATATATGGTTATGTACAAAGAAAATTCTAGTAATTGGTAAAAAAATATGGCAAATTGCAGTTACGTAGCCGTACGGTTTGAATACATTTGGTAGTGGACTTATCGTTTGATTAGTACTAGCCAATCGTTGATTGATGTATAAAAGTGTCAATCAATTATTAGACAGTTGCTCACAGATTCAATCATCCACGCCCGTCCTGTCATCAATCGGTACGGCTCATAACAAGTTAAATACGATCAGTATTTAATGATTAGCCGCCTATTTTATCCGCTGGTCTACTTATAACTTATCTTATTTATGATGTGATAATAAGATGCACCAGTAATAAAGACAGCAAAAGCGTGGCAAATGTCGCTGATAGAAATATTGGCGTCAGTAGGTGTTATGCAAACCGTCAATGTTGCTGATGAGCTAAGCGGATAAATACAGACAACTACAGTCCATTCTTAGTGGCTAAGCGCGTATGAGACTTATCTGATATATAAGTCAATGTAGCTAATTTAACTGCTTAACTTAAATAAGTAAGTTAACCAGTTAGCTTACTCCTAGCATACAGAGCCACTTTGAGACAGTACTAGGAATATACATATGGAAGGTTTAGTTAACTTAGTAAACGGAATTATCTGGAGCCCCGCACTGATCTATCTGTGTTTGGGCGCGGGCCTGTTCTATTCCATTCTGACGCGCTTTGTACAAGTGCGTTTATTCGGTGAAATGATCAAATTGCTCTTCACTGGTAAGTCCAGCCAACAAGGTATTTCATCATTTCAGGCACTTGCCGTCTCACTCGCAGGCCGTGTGGGTATGGGTAACATCGCAGGTGTTGCTGCGGCTATCGGCTTTGGTGGTCCGGGTGCCGTATTTTGGATGTGGATCGTGGCCTTCTTAGGCGCATCTACAGCTTACGTTGAGTCGACACTTGCACAGATTTATAAAGAAAAAGACACGGTCACTGGCGAGTACCGCGGTGGCCCTGCGTATTACTTTGAGCGTGCCCTTGGTCAAAAATGGTACGGTATCCTCTTTGCCATCGCCTCAATTTTGTCTTGTGGTATGTTCTTGCCAGGCGTTCAGGCTAACGGCGTTATCAATGCGTTCGCACAGGTAATGGGTGAAGGCACTGTCATGAGTATCGGCGCATTAGAAGTCGGTTCTATGCGTTTGGTCGCCCTAGCTATCATCCTAGTGGTTTTAGGTATCATCATCTTTGGTGGTATTAAACGTATTGCAACCTTTACTGAGTTTGCCGTCCCTTTTATGGCGTTAGGCTATATCGTGCTAGCCCTCATCATTATGTTCACTAACTTTGACATGATTCCACAAGTATTCGGTCTCATCATTAGCGATGCCTTTACGGCACAAGCAGGTTTCGGTGCGGCTATTGGTTGGGGTGTCAAACGTGGTATTTACTCAAACGAAGCAGGTCAAGGGACAGGCCCTCACGCTGCTGCTGCTGCTGAAGTTGAGCATCCATCACAGCAAGGTCTGGTACAGGCATTCTCAGTGTATGTTGATACATTGCTAGTATGTTCTGCTACTGCATTTATGATCTTGACGATGGGTACTTATAACATCCAAGGTACGCTACCAGACGGTCAGTTCATCGTACAGAATGTCGCTGCTACCACTGAGATCAACGCGCCTGCATTTACGCAAATGGCAATGGAATCTGTATACGGTGGTTTTGGTAATACCTTTATCGCGGTGGCTGTATTCTTCTTTGCCTTTACGACTATCTTGGCCTACTACTACATCGCTGAAGTGAACGTGGCTTACTTGACGCGCTTTCTCAGTCGCGGTGCCAATAAAACAGGCTTATTCTTAGTCAAAGTCCTCATCATGGTGATGGTTGCCTACGGTGGTCTAAACTCAGCGGGTTACATTTGGGCTATTGGTGATATTGGTGTTGGCCTCATGGCGTGGCTCAATATTGTTGGTATCTTGGTCATCTTTATCGTGGCACGTCCAACACTCACTATGCTTAAAGATTATGAAGCACAGCGTAAAGCTGGCGTTGCACGCTACAGTTTTGATCCTGCAAAATTCGGTATCAAAAATGCGCCTTATTGGGAAGAGCGTCATCTACTAGAGCAACAAAGACTGGCGGCTGATCCACTACGTAAAGAGCGTAAGTAATCACGACAGCGGTTGCTAAATAAGTATCTTAAATAAAAGCCCGAGGCCATCGTCTCGGGCTTTTTTCATTTTGAACGTTGAATGCGTAAAGCTATAGCATAGCAAAGTGAAATGTGGCGTTAAATCGGCATTCTCTCATTGATACCTCCCCACTATGTATGGCTACCCATGCTAAGCGCGCTTCTAATGTCTCTGTGGCACCATTCCTGAGAGTTTCTTGGATAACAGCCAAGCACAAAAAAGCCCAGCTCATCGCTAGGCTCTTTAGGTAACATCTGCAAATTATAGCAATCGTTTACACAGGCTTATTTTGGTAATAATACGGTATCGATTACATGTACCACACCATTGGTTGCCATCATGTCTGTGCCAACGATATTGGCCGTGTTGCCACTCGCATCAGTGATCACATTATCTTCACTAATCATGAAGGCTTGGCCATTTGCCGTTTCAATATCAGTACCATAAGGAATATCAGACGCTGTCACGACCATAGGAACGACGTGATAAGGCAGAACGCTTTTTAGCGTCGCTTCATCAGCCAATAGCTCTTCTTTGGTCATGTCCAGCTTGGTTAACAAAGCAGCAAACGCCTCATCAGTAGGGGCAAATACCGTGTATTTGTCATCAGCCATCAGCATTGTATCCAGTCCAGCGGCTTGTAGTGCAGCCGTAAGAATGGTTAGATCTTCATTGCTCGCTGCCATCTCGCCAATGGTTTGCGTCCCGACTACGTCAGTTTCAGCCATTGGCTCAGCTTCCACCATTGGTTCAGCTTCAACAGCTGGATCTACTACCACCACTTCTTCAGTAGTGACTTCAGGCTCCACAGGATCTGCGACAGTTTCAGTGTCATTACAGGCCGCCAATGATATGGCAGCAGTAACAACCGCGATAGATAGTACCTTCTTCTTTAACATGAGTATTTCCTTATAAATGAATGATTAGACTATTGATTGAACAAATAATTTTGCTAAATAAATAGTATCTCTTAATGAATGAATGAATGTATGTATGTAACCAATGAATATAACAGTAAATACGTTATTAATTGCAAACATGGCACGTTAGCCAGCTTCAACTACCTCAAACCTGTTATACCAATTACTATGAGTGTAACTTATTATTTTTAGATTGATGCTTACTTAGGTAGTACCACTGTATTAATCACGTGTACCACTTGAGAATGGGCATCGAAAACAATGCCGCCTAAACAATGACCTCTGTCTGACACTTAGGGCAAAAAAGACGATAGCCAGTACCTAGACCAGCTTCGTCATATAACATGCGTTGTATAAAGTAATCAGGGGATCGTTTCCTACTCCCAACAACCAAAGTTTTTACTCACCCTTATTTCGGTAGTAATACTCTGTCAATGACGTGTACCACACCGTTATTAGCTGCGATATCGGTTTTTATGATATTCGTCGTACGACCGTTTTCATCCATCAACTTGCCTTGGCTAGTCACCATTAATGTATCGTTGCTCAGGGTCATGACGTTGCCTGGCTTCACGTCTTTAGCATACATCGCCATATCACCGTTGATCACGTGGTAACCTAAGATTTTGGTTAGCAATGGCTTATTGGCAAACAGCTGCGCTTTCGTCATCCCTGTTTCTTGCAGAGCTTGCACAAAGGCGGCGTTGGTTGGGGCAAATATGGTGTAATTGGCATTTGGATTGGCAAGCGCACCCGTTAGACCAGCTGCTTGTATCGCTTCTACGAGCAATGAGAAATCAGCGTTACTTTGGGCAACTTGTACCACGTTCATTTTTGCCATCGATTGACTGTGCATAGGCGCTTTCATATGTGCGCTCTTATGAGGCATCATATTATTACAAGCGCTTAGACCTGCGATTGAAACCGCTAATGTACCGATGGTAGCAATTTTACTAATTTTCATAACATTGTCCTTAATGATTAATTATTTTTTGACTACGATCTTACTGTCTTACAGATCAAATTGGTTTTCTAGAATACCTACTTGCTTGGCTGTTATTGATTCATACTGACAAATAGCAATCATTAACATTTACTAGTAAGTATTACTTATAAAAAACCAACTCTTCTGAAATTAAATTAACATATAAAGCCGTTTTATCAATTCCTCTTTCCGCTATTTTTTGTAGTATCGGTGTAAACCTTGTCTGACTTTTACGAATGCCCGTTGGCTTTCATTTATAAAAGCAAAGCTTTCTGTAATCTTTTAGCGAAATGATATTCATTTGTGCTAAACCATTTTATGCCATAGACTTTGATGCCATGCCCGTTCGTCATTAAACTGACATCAGGTTTATCAAATTGCCAAAGAGGAATAAGGACTATCCGGCGTACTATATGATTTTCATGCTAAAATAATCTGGATTTGCCGACGCCTTTTATAAAATTTTGCACCCTATTTGTTACTCCCTCCTTTTATAATATTGACGATATAAGCAGCGCTCCTATGACTCAAACAACGACTTCACAGACTTCCTCTCAACCTGATACCACTCCTAGCTCATCACACTCTACTGACGGCTTTGTGCTAACGCCACC
This sequence comes from Psychrobacter sp. CCUG 69069, assembly GCF_021023115.1. NCBI lineage: Bacteria > Pseudomonadati > Pseudomonadota > Gammaproteobacteria > Moraxellales > Moraxellaceae > Psychrobacter > Psychrobacter sp. CCUG 69069. The sequence continues at coordinate 119,160 of NZ_QQAI01000003.1, read as the reverse complement.
TGCTGTATTTCCTTATAAAGAACAACAACTGACGGCACGTGCCCGCATCACTGAGCAGATGACCTCAAGAATTTTAATGTTAGATGGCGCGATGGGTACCCAGATTCAAACTTACAAGTTGGAAGAAGCGGATTATCGTGGTGAGCGTTTTGCAGATATCAGTCAAGACGTCAGGGGCAATAACGATCTGCTGGTACTCTCGCAGCCGCACATGATTAAAGAGATTCATCACGATCATCTGGCGGCTGGGGCAGATATCATTGAGACCAACAGCTTTAATGGTACGCGCCTATCGATGGCCGACTACGATATGGAATATCTGGTCCCCGAGCTGAATAAGACGGCGGCCAACATTGCACGTGCGGCGGCGGATGCGTTTACCGCCAAAACGCCTGATAAGCCGCGCTTTGTCGCTGGTGTCGTGGGTCCAACCTCGCGCACATGTTCGCTGTCGCCTGATGTCAACGATCCTGCTTTTCGTAATATTACCTTTGATGAGCTGGTGCTAAATTACCGTGAAGCGACCTTGGCACTCATAGAAGGCGGCGTGGATATTATCTTGATTGAAACCATCTTTGATACGCTCAATGCCAAGGCGGCGATATTTGCGATCACGGGTGTGTTTGATGATATCGGCTTTGAATTACCAATTATGATCTCAGGGACGATTACCGATGCCTCGGGTCGAACCCTATCAGGTCAAACGGCTGAGGCGTTTTATAACTCTGTTCGCCATGCCAAACCATTATCTGTGGGTTTTAACTGTGCGCTGGGGGCCGATGCGCTACGTCCACACATTCAGACGCTGTCAAACATCGCGGACACTTTTGTCTCTGCGCATCCAAATGCCGGTCTGCCTAATGAGTTTGGGGAGTATGATGAAACCGCTGAGGAAACGGCTGCCCTACTCGAAGGTTTTGCCAAGGCTGGTATCTTAAATATCGTCGGCGGCTGCTGTGGGACCACGCCTGAGCACATTCGCCAGATTGCCAACATGGTGGCGAACTATCCGCCTCGCGTCATTCCTGAGATTGCACCTGCCTGCCGTCTATCAGGACTTGAACCTTTTACCATCACGCCTGAGAGTTTGTTTGTCAACGTGGGTGAGCGTACCAACGTCACTGGGTCAAAGAAGTTCTTGCGCTTGATTAAAACCGAAGCCTATCTTGAGGCGCTCGATGTCGCTCGTGATCAAGTCGAGGGCGGCGCGCAAATCGTCGATATCAACATGGATGAGGGCATGCTTGATTCTAAGCAAGCGATGATCCATTTTGTCAATCTGGTCTCAGGTGAGCCTGATATCAGCCGCGTCCCCTTGATGATTGACTCATCTAAATGGGACATCATTGAAGAAGGCCTCAAGCGCACACAAGGCAAGTCTGTCGTCAACTCCATCTCCCTAAAAGAAGGCCATGCTGAGTTCGTCGAACGCGCTAAGTTATGTATGCGTTATGGCGCGGCTGTGATTGTCATGGCCTTTGATGAAGATGGTCAAGCCGATACCTACGAGCGTAAAATTCAGATTTGTCAGCGCAGCTATGATGTGTTGGTCAATGAAGTGGGGTTCCCTAGCGAGGACATTATCTTTGATCCCAATATTTTTGCGGTCGCCACCGGTATCACCGAGCACAACAACTATGGTGCTGACTTTATCAATGCCACGCGCTGGATCACTGAAAACCTACCGAACGCTATGGTGTCAGGCGGGGTCTCTAATGTCTCCTTTAGTTTCCGTGGTAACCCTATCCGTGAAGCGATCAACTCTGTGTTCCTATACCATGCGATCAAAAACGGTCTGACCATGGGTATCGTCAATCCCGCCATGCTTGAAGTGTATGATGACATTCCTGTCGAGGCGCGTGAGGCCATCGAAGATGTGATGCTGAACCGCAATCAAGGTGACACGGGGCAAGACGCCACTGAGCGTCTCATGACTGTCGCGGAAAACTACCAAGATGGTGGTAAGAAAAAAGACAGCACCGTTGATATGAGCTGGCGTGAAGGCACGGTAGAAGAGCGTATTGCTCATGCGCTCGTAAAAGGCATCACCACCTTTATCGAAGCCGATACCAAAGAAGCGTGGGAGAAATACCCCAAACCGCTAGAGGTCATCGAAGGACCACTCATGGACGGTATGAATATCGTCGGTGATCTATTTGGCGCGGGTAAAATGTTTTTGCCGCAAGTGGTAAAATCGGCGCGCGTCATGAAGCAATCGGTCGCTTGGCTCAACCCGTACATTGAGGCCGAAAAGGTTGAGGGTGAAGTCAAAGGTAAAGTCCTGATGGCAACGGTCAAAGGTGACGTCCATGATATCGGCAAAAACATCGTCGGTGTGGTACTGGGCTGTAATGGTTATGACATCCTTGATCTGGGCGTGATGGTTCCTTGTGAAAAAATTCTCGATACCGCCATCAAAGAAAAAGTCGATATCATCGGTCTATCAGGCTTGATTACCCCAAGTCTTGATGAGATGGTCTACGTCGCCAAACAAATGCAAGAGCGCGGCATGACCTTACCGCTAATGATTGGCGGTGCCACCACCTCAAAAGCCCACACCGCTGTCAAAGTCGAGCCACAATATCAAAACGATGGTGTCATCTATGTCTCAGACGCCTCGCGCTCAGTCGGCGTGGTGACCAAACTGCTATCAAAAGAGCATCGCCAAGCGCTTATCGATGAGACACGCGAAGAGTATGTCAAAGTACGTGAGCGCCTTGCCAAGCGTCAACCGAAAGCGGCCAAGTTGACCTATGCTGAGTCGGTTAAGATTGGCTTTCAGTATGATTGGGAAAACTATGTCCCGCCTGTCCCAAATACCCTCGGACAAGTGATATTTGACGACTATCCCATCACCAACCTTCTCCCTTATATTGACTGGACACCATTCTTTATCTCTTGGGGCCTGACAGGTAAATACCCCAAAATCTTGCAAGATGACGTGGTTGGCGAAGCAGCACGCGATCTGTTTGCCAATGCAGAAGACATGCTACAAAAAATGATCGATGAAAAGTTAATCGTGGCCAAAGGCGTGTTTAAACTCATGCCCGCTCGTCGTACTGGTGCAGACACCGTCACGGTCTATGACAATGATGCTGCGTTTGATGGGGGCAAGGGTGGCAACCCAACCCATCAGTTTGAGCACTTACGCCAGCAAAGCGACAAATCTAGCGGCAAGCCGAACTTGAGCTTGGCGGACTTTATCTCGCCTTCGGATGCCTATAATGATTACTTGGGCGGCTTTACCGTCTCCATCGTCGGCACAGAAGCATTGGCAGAAAAGTATAAAGCGGCGGGTGATGATTATAATGCCATCATGGTACAAGCCTTGTCTGATCGATTGGCAGAAGCCTTTGCTGAGCACTTGCACGAGCTGATTCGAAAAGACTATTGGGGCTATCAGCCGACTGAGTCACTCACCAATGATGAGATGATTAAAGAAAAATACGTCGGTATCCGTCCAGCGCCCGGCTATCCTGCCTGTCCTGAACACACGGAAAAAGGCAAATTGTTTGACTGGCTGGGTACAGTCGATGCCATCGGTACAACCTTGACCGAAAGCTATGCGATGTGGCCTGCATCATCCGTTAGCGGCTTCTATTACTCGCATCCTGAGAGTGAATACTTCAACGTCGGTAAAATCAGTCGTGACCAGTTAGAGAGCTATGCTGAGCGTAAAGGTTGGGATATAAAAACTGCGGAGAAGTGGTTAAATCCGAATTTGTAGAGGTGTGAAAATCAGTTAACGCTTAAACCATTTATCGTAATTTTTTGGCTTATTCATTTAATATGAGTAAGCCATTTTTTATAGAGTCATAGCCAGGTTTTCACTTCAATCCTGTCACTGTCTTGCCTAGTGCGACCTTAGCTTTTTGGAATGAACAAGACGTTATATAAAGCTTCAATACTATCGTAGCGGACAAACTGCCCTTTATTAATAGTGCGGATATTAGGCCTTTCAGCTTTTATGCCATCCGCATTGGCTTTGGTATGTTTTGCAACTTTAGCATTCTCTAGTCCAGTTAATGGCTTGCCAGCCTCAGCACCAAAAAAATAAAACGAGCATAACTCTAAAGTATCTTCATCAAATACTATCCAAACAATACATCCTGAAGGTTTATTGGCTAAACGAACATTAACTTTTTGACTTGACGCTTTAGCACCTAATTTTGACGTTTTGAGTTGAATATGACGAATAATATTCTTGTCTTCAAGGACAACATCACAACCTGCGTGATCAACTTCAGGTTTCATGACCTCTAGTTGGCAATCACCTTTTAACCACGATAATTTTAGTATTTCACCAATAAATAAGTGCTCAATAAGCTTTTCTCGGAAGCTTGATTGTTCATAATGCTTACTCATAATTTACCTTACTATCTTGAATTAACTTAATCAGCTTTACCCTTCCCACGCCGACAACGCTCAGAACAATAAATCACCTGCTGCCAATCTTTCTCCCACTTCTTACGCCACGTAAACGGGCGCTGGCAGACGGGGCAGGTTTTTTGCGGTAAGTTTACTTTCTTATGTGCCATAACTGCCCTACCTTATCTATTCGACTGATGAATTATTCATACCATTCACAAAAATTAGAGTAGCAAGGAAAAAAAGTGCAAGTACTACGCGTTGTAGGCTAAGCGATTTTGACACAGCTAATCGTATTTTTGTTGTTTGGTATCATCTTACTTCTGATGCTCGACGCCCTCATACTTCTTAATCCGTCGGCACTGATCTGAGCAGTAGACCATGTTGTCCCAGTTTTTATCCAGCTTCTTGCTCCAGCTAAATTCGCGCTCACAGACCGGACATTCTTTTTTGCGGACGTTCTTTTTTTTGTGCGCCATCCCTTATTACCCCCTTAGATTGATTAGATTGGTGACTAAATTTTTAAAACTACCATGTTAACGGCTCCACGCTGGTGAGCGTACTACCCCGCCATCTTTACGACTGATGGTATAGCTTGCGTTGCCAGACAGTGAATGGATAATCAAACCACCACCGTTTTGACCGTTTACTTGCCCGTCTAAATTCGAATGACGCGTTGGATAGACTGCATACTGTCCAGAGGGTGATAGCCGTGCTGGTTCATCCAGTCCCGTCTCTGCCAGATTATTCACTTGCCCCGTGGCGAGCGTCATGACCGCTGCCTTGCGACCATTTAGGTAGGCCAGACGCTGACCATCTAGACTCAACTGGGGACTGGCTGCGTAGCCACCTGTCGACACCGGTACGGCATTGGTAGTGGCAAAGCTATAACGGTAGATACGAGGACGCCCAGCGCGGACTTTATCACTGGTATAGACAAAGCTCTTGCCGTCGGCTGCATAGCTGGGCTGCACTTCTGTGCTGGGTAAGGTGGTCAGCTGGCGGGTTTCGCCATCACTCAAACGCATCTCATAGATATCGGCGTTGCCACCAACGGTGGAGCTGTAGAGCAATTTTTGTCCATCAGGGGAGAATGATGCTGACAGATTGCTACCGTCAGCATTGACCACCAGATTGCGCGTGTGATTGCTCCAATCATAAATATAAATGTTGGGGTGCTCACGCGGGGCCTGTTTGCTATAGGCGAGCAGTTGCCCGTCAGCTGACCACGCTGGCGCATAGATATAGCCATTTAACTGGTCGATCAGTTGGCGGTCGCTACCATCAGGACGAATGCGATAAAGTGTCGATATTTTAGCGCTGCCCACTCCTTGCTCCTCCACATAAGCAATGTAGCCTTGACGGTCTATCGCGGGCATACGCGCTGTCAATGGATTGGTCGCGACTGTATTGGCAGGCGTTTTGGCAGGCGGGCTGGATAGCGTCTGACACCCCGTTAACACGCTGAGAGTGCCAATGACGATAGTGTGGTTTATTAGGCGCACGTTTATGGCCACTGTTAGCGCAGAGGTTTTTAACATAAGATAAAGTCCAATATAGCCTTGGAAGATGCGTTATGCGTCTTTTGCTAGAGACGGGTATTGCTTCTAGTGTAGCGTACATTGCGCTTTGATTTTAGATAAAAAAATGCCCCACTTAAATAGTGAGGCATGATTAAAACTAAATATTAGGTTAAAAAAACAGTGGGCTTAAATCCCTTATCTATGATGACTGAATTATTTAGCGACGCCTTTGAAGTAAGCCACTTGACTGTCATTTTTGATGGTCAAAATAGGCGTTTTATTCGCATTTTTATCTAGGCTATATTTACCTTGTACAGTCGCTAATGTCGCTGTATCAAAGCTCGCTTGCGGCTCAGGACAGGCCATCAAAGTACTGATGCCATTTTTAATCTGTACATTGCCATTGACCACACTGTATTCTGCACCCATATTGTTACATGTATTGATAAAGGTCACACGGTCACTACCGTTAGAGGTAAAGAAATTTAGCGTTAACGGCTTGGCTGGATCAAAAAACAACTGGCTGACTTTGTCGCCATTGGTACGCTTGGCATCGACAAGTTGCCAATTATACGCTTGCAGTGCCTCTGCAGTGATTGGCTGGGTGACAGGGGCCGTGATATTAGGGGTGGTTTGGCAACCGGCCGCAAGTGTCCCTACAGCAAGGGTCGCAGCCATCATTATTTTAGTCATGTTTTTCATATCATCTCCGCAGTGGTTTGATTTAGAATGAACAACCAAGATATTTTTCACTCTAAATGTTCGTTTTTATTATGATTCATTTATGGTTTTATTCATGTACCTAAACAATGTCGCTATTATGCACATCTGATACTTACCTGTCTTGATAGGTTAGGTGTAAGATTCCCACCTATTTGTTCCACTCTATGGTTGTTTTGCTAACACGTCTTGCTAGGCGACGCATTAGCTGCTAACCCTTTTCTAGTTTTTCTCCTAACATCTCTAAAACAAGCGTTACTGCGCAAAACACCCCGCTCAATAGCGAGGTGTTTTTGTATAGTGTTGCTTCAATAAAGTCGTATGCGTTATTGCTGATTGTACTTATCGCTTCTTTAGACAAAGCGTTTCGCTATCAATAAACGTGTCAGCGACAACCTTAGATAACGTCAGTACCCGTAATTTCTGGCTCGTTAGTGGCGGGTGCCGTCATGCTTGATAAAGATTGGCAACCGACCAATACCGTTACCATGACAATACCTGTCATCAATGCTTTGGTTATATTTTTCATCTTAGCTCCTAGAATGTTTTTAATAGTTCTTTGGTTCAATGGAAGTATGCATGTCATTGTAATAAAGCTACAGATATTGGATCGTACTTCTACCAGTAACCATAACTTATTCACATTTTTAGCTTATCTGTCTCTTACATCACTGTAAATTATTTAATGTTACTCAATGTTCTTATTGCGTCTTTGTTTCTTGCAGAGCGGCATACCCTGCCAAACGTTTGCGCTCAGTCTCATCAAACAACTGCTGCTCAAGCTGGTTTATCTGAACTTGTGCTTGAGCTTGGTCCGGATTTTGGCTTAATAAGCGTTGTTTTTGTGTTTCATACTGAGTGAAGCGCTGGTCAAAATTGGCATCTTCTTGGTCTACTTGCGCAAGCCTTTGAGCGGCAGGCGCTCCTACCAGCTCACGGCGCATATTGTACAACTCCTCAGCCGTGGCACCTTTTGCTTTCATTTGTGCGGTACGACTCATTAGCTCATTCAGATTGGTTTGCTGCTCAATATGGGCTTTGGTGGCATTATCTGGCATACGGCTAATATAGTCCTGCTTTGCCGCTTCTTTTTGGGCAGCAGACAGCTGTTTGTTTTGGTTAATGCCAATCATCTCGATACTATAATCATCATAGAAATCATCTGCGCCAAAGAACGCTTTGATGGTGTCTTTGGCAAAATACTGCTGGCGTAGCTTGGCCACATCTTGCTTTTGCTGTGCCACGACATTCAGATCCAGCTCGCCACTTTTCGTGGCTTGCAATTGCAAATTGCCGTAACGGTTTTCTATTTCAGGAACGGCCTTAAGATAAGCAATGTAGCGATCAAATATAGCGATTGCTTGACTGGCCGCAGGTTCAGGCGTGTGATTGCGAATATAACGCTCCACACGGGCGTAGATAACAGCGTCATCCTCCTCACCCAGCGCTGACAAAAAATAATCAAACAAACGCCGTAAGCCTTCAGTGACGATCAGTTGCTTGTTTTCATTAATAATGATTTCGCCAACCACCTCCGTACCTTGTAAAGAGCGCGGTAAATTTTCTAGCCCTGTGGTAAACGAGGTATTATTTTGAGTGGCTGCGCTGCGCACTTTATTACTAAACATGGTCATATCTATCGAGCTGCTTAGGTCATTCTCACCTATCGTTGTGAAAGGCAGGTGAGGAAACATCGTGCTTTTTTTATTATTAGGCTTAAACCACAGAATAATCGCCACTGTTATCGCGAGTATGACAGTGATAATAAACACAGATAAAAAAGGTCGGCGGCGATTGCGTCTCATAGTAAAACACCTTTTTAATAAATCAGTTTTGTGACCACACTTATGTATCAACTGGTTATACATACGCTTGGTAATCTCAAGCTCACCGATGGTTGCTCATGCCAGCTTTATCAATGAGCTTTATAAATTGGCCCTTTTCAAACGGTTAACGTGACCACGATATAAAGTTTTTGGGTCTGGCTGCCCCCATGCAGTCAAGCCCAATACTTGATTGGCTGAATCCAAATGATTCATTCGATAGTCATCACGAATGACATACCCAAGTCGACTTGAGCAGGCAGATACCAAACCATCGTTTGGATCGTTATCAAAGGTGGTGCCGGTTAAGGCCAGCATATAGTCACTAGGGTCAAGGCCATTGGTGAGCTGACCAATACCACTGAATGAGTAGTACTTTATGCCGTTAACTTCCGTGTTAGCAGGCTGACCACAATAGGTGGTTGGCATCGCCGCTGGAAACTTGGCATTAAACTGAGTGGCATAGTCAGTCGATAAGGCAAGGACCGCGTTCCAACCGTCTTGCTCTTGTATCTCTTTAAAACCAATACCCGCGCTGACGTCCATAAAGCCACCCACAAACTTAAAAAACCCAATGGCTATCTGTGAGCCAACATTAAACTCGCCTTCATCATAGCCATCCTTTGCACTCCCTTCGACGACTTGTTTGATTACCCAGTCGCCCATCTTTGAGCCTTGCTCTGGGCTTGCGATAGCCGTTACTGATGCCACGTATTTCGGTTCTACAGCAGCGACATAACGAATATCAATACCGCCTTGACTATGACCGAGTAAATTGACTTTGGGGCTGCCTGAGATGGCACTGATGGTTTTAACTTGTTGCAGTAACTGCTCACCGCGAAACTCACTGTTGTGAACCGATGAGGTTTTGGTCGTATATACCTGACTTCCTCCACTCATTAAGGTCTCAGGGATACCATGAAAATAATCCACCAACCCAAATGCTTTAGTAAAACCACCAAGACCATGAGCCATGACAATGGGATACTGGGTAGCTGTATGACTTGACGTCCAATACTGGTTACTGACCAGCTTGCATCCCGTAGGATTGGCACAATTATAGTACTGGCCAGCGGCTTGGGCAGAGGTGGTTTGCACTGCCATCATGACCACACCAACACCAATGGCACCAAGGGAAGGTAAAAACAGAGCAGGCGTAAACGCCGTCGAAAAGTAAGCTTTGAGCATCATAATAACGTCCTTGTTATCGTTAGCGTTTTGTCGTTCTCATGCATGAGCGTTTGTATTACCGGCAATACAAACACTCTCAAAACAATGGCTAATCCTTTTAGCAACTAAATTTACAATACGTCTATATTTTGCAACATTCAATTATTTTATTAACGATAGGCAATTTATTTATGACCATATAGTCATTTCTGTGAATGTATAAACTCATGACTTTCTAGGTCAGCGGTCAGCTCAACTGACGCTCTATACGCCAGTCTCACAAAACAGCAGCAGCTGCATTTATGCTATAATGCAAGACATTAATTCCATAACTATAAGTAAGATCATGATGACTAAAAAATCCCTTATCCAGTCCGCCGACGCCATAGAAAAAATGCGTGTGGCCGGTAAACTTGCCAGCGATGTCCTTGTCATGCTTGATGAGCACGTCCGAGTCGGTATCAGTACCGAGGCGTTGAACCAAATCGCTCACGACTATATCGTTAATGTGCAACAGGCGATTCCTGCGCCGCTCAACTATAATGGCTTTCCAAAGTCTATTTGTACCTCGGTAAACCATGTCGTCTGTCATGGCATCCCAACCGAAAACAAACTGCTAAAAGATGGTGATATCATCAACATCGATGTCACGGTGATTAAAGACGGCTATTACGGCGATACCTCAAAAATGTGGATCGTGGGTAACGGCTCAATTATGGCGCAGCGTATCTGCAAAGTGGCACAAGACGCGCTATATGCAGGTATGAGTGTCGTCAAAAATGGCGCTCGTTTAGGCGATATCGGGGCTGCTATTCAAGAAGTGGTGGAACCTGAGCGTTTTAGTATCGTGCGCGAGTTCTGTGGTCATGGTATTAGTAATGAGTTTCACCATGAACCACAAGTCATGCACTATGGCAAAAAAGGCACCGGCTTTGAGCTAAAAACAGGAATGACCTTTACCATCGAGCCGATGATTAACCAAGGCACGTGGCAGACTAAGATTTTGCCTGATGAATGGACGGCGATTACCAAAGACCGTAAGCTGTCTGCTCAGTGGGAGCACACGATGGTCGTGACCGATAATGGCTGTGAAGTGTTTACCACTCGCCCTGAAGAAGATTTAAGCTTTTTGACCCAGTAGTACTACAAAAGATCGCCTAGGCGGTCTTTTTTTTGGACTAAAATTCAGGCATATTGCGTACTATGCGTGGTGATTGTCTAGTGACTGTTTAGCGATGATGTCCCTTTATACTGCTCATTAAATACAGTTACATTCAATGACCATATAGCAGTACCTTCACGTAGCGATATCTTAATTTTCACGGCCTTTTTTTTAGTCCACTATTAGCTCTAACGATTGATTTTTAAATTCTTAATTGGATAACACTCATGTTTAATTGCGATGTCGCGACTCTCGATCTCACGCCTCTGCCTTTACTATCAAGTGATATAGCGACAAATGCCTCACTGCTGCCAGACACCGCTGCAACAGAAAAATCGTTGCTTGGCATTCCTGATTGGTTGGCTCAAATTAATGAAGATATTAGCCGCTCTCTAGAACGCGGCGTCAATATTCGTCAATTAGTGGCAGCGCGGGCCTGTGCGATTGACAGCCTACTGATAGCGTTGTTTAAGTGGTTTGAATTGGATCAGACCGATTTGGCATTGTTTGCAACTGGTGGGTATGGCCGCGGTGAGCTGTCGCTTTATTCAGATGTTGATATTTTACTGCTTTCCCCTGAAGAGGTTGACACAAATACGAGTGGAAAAATTGACCGCTTGGTCGCGCTACTCTGGGACATAGGGCTAGAGCCTGCCCTTTCTGTGCGGAGCGTTAGTGACGCTCTAGAAGCGGCGCTTGATCACACCATTGCTAGTGCACAGCTCGAAGCTCGGCTACTGATTGGTAATGAGGCTCTGCAAGATGTGCCTATTCAGATTGTCAATAAGCAGTGGACGCCCCGTGCCTTTTTTGACGCAAAAATTGCAGAAGCCAAAGCACGCTATCTACAGCACAACGCCACAGAGTACAATCTTGAGCCAAATATCAAAACGGCCCCTGGTGGCCTACGCGATATTCACATCATCGGCTGGGTGACCAAACGTTATTTTCGAGTTGGTAAGCTTTATGATTTAGTCCAGCAAAATTTTTTGACCGAAAAGGAGTTTGATGAGCTGAGCTTTGCAGAAGGCTACTTATGGCAAATACGTCATTATTTGCATGTGTTGACTGGCCGTAATGAAAACAAGCTACTGTTTGACTATCAGCGTGAGATTGCCCAGCTGATGGGTTATGAGACGCAGCCGGACGATCAACCTAATGCGGCGGTGGAACGCTTTATGCGGGATTACTATCGCTGTGCTATGCAGATATCGACGCTGTCTGAGATGTTGACCAATCATTACTACGAGACGATCATAGAGCCGCAGCTGCCAGATGATGAGCGCCCAAAAAAGCAGCCAATCAACGCACACTTTAATCAAGTGGGTGAACAAATCGCCATGGCGCATCATCGAGTATTTGCCCAGCATCCTGACGCCATTTTAGAGATGTTTTTATTGATGGGTCAATACGGTATCAAAAACGTCCGTACGCATACCCTGAGGGCATTAAAAATCGCAGCACGCGGTATCGATCAGGTTTATCGCGACAACCCCACCCACCAAGCGCTTTTTTTAGCCAACTTAAAAGAACAAAACTATCTCTTTCATCGCCTCCGTACCATGAATCGCTGTGGCGTTTTGGGCAGCTATATTCCCGCTTTTGCGCAAGTCACTGGTCTGATGCAGTATGACTTGTTTCATCGTTATACGGTGGATGCCCATACGTTGTTTTTGATTCGGATTTTGCACCGTTTCACTGATCCACGTTTTTATGAAGACTTCCCATTGGTCAGCTCTATTTTTCAACGTATCGAGCGCAAAGAGATCTTAGTGCTCGCAGCCATGTTTCATGATATTGCTAAAGGCCGCGGCGGCAATCATAGTGAGCTTGGGCAAACAGAATCGATTGATTTTTGCTTGGCCCATGGCATGAGTTTAGCGGATGCAAACCTAGTTGGCTGGCTGACCCGCTATCATTTATTGATGTCGATGACCGCCCAGAAAAAAGACATCTCAGATCCAAAAGTCGTCACCATTTTTGCCAACCTAGTGGGTAATGTGACCCACCTCAATCATCTCTATGTGCTCACCGTCGCAGATATGAATGCCACTAACCCACAGTTGTGGAACAGTTGGCGAGCCACCTTGATGAAGCAGTTATACTCGCAAACGCGGCGCATTTTGCGCGCTGACATTGATGCGCCCACCAACCGCCAAGACATGATCAGTGCCACACGTAGGCAAGCCCTCACAATGCTAGACAATGTTAATAATCAGCACATGAATCGCGATGAAGTCTTGCGGCTATGGGATGATTTGGGTGATGAGTACTTTTTGCGAGAGATTGCTGAAGACATCTTATGGCATACCGAAGCCATCTTGAACCATCCCCCGATTGGCCTTGCCTCCAATGCGGACAGTCCACCATTGATCGTGTTGCGAGAGCATCGTGAGCTGGCTCTTGATGCGGTACAGGTTTTTGTTTATACCCAAGATCAGACAAATCTTTTTGCGGTTACCATGGCGGTGTTTGATCAGATGAATCTAGACGTTTTAGACGCCCGCATCATTACTGCCACCCGCGATTTTGCATTGGATTCTTATGTGTTGCTCGATCCTAGTGGGACGCTCTTGGTCGATGAAGACAGCCAGCAAGAGCTTAAGCAGCGGTTAATCAATGCCTTTAAAGACCCTACCGTGCTAAAGCTGACGAATAAACGTATCCCGCGTCAACTTAGGCATTTTGAAGTAACGACGGTTATTAACTTTGAATTTAATGAAGCGTCAGATCAACATATCATGAGCTTAGAGACACTTGATCAGCCAGGGCTATTGGCACGAGTGGGACAAGTGTTTTTGCAAGAGAGAATTGAGGTACACGCTGCTCGTATTACCACGTTAGGTGAGCGTGCAGAGGATATGTTTTATATCAGTGATCAAAATGATGAGCCATTGTCAGCTGATCGATTAGAGGCCTTAAAATCAGCACTAATCCTGAGTCTGAGCGTCCAAAAAGACACCCAAGTGATTTAAGATGGCAATGTACTCTCTGCTAATCATTTCGTTGATTAACAGAGAGCGCACTGAATAAAAACGTCATTAAACATTGTACTGTCGATACAGCGTAAAGAAGCTATTTATTACTGGTGACGTGTGGGGCTGAGAAACATGTTCAAGCACTGTAATGGTATGACCGCTCGCGAGAAAATGGTTACCCTTAGTACGTGATTATTTAGGACGTGATCATAGGCATTCTTCTAGCATTTAGCGTCGGTCAGTGCTTATAACGTGCTTTTATACACCATCTCGCTAGCATGCTCATCGAGCTCATCATCGGCAAGATCTGGCGGTAAAATTTTGGCATCCATCTGCTGTTGCCCTAATATGAGGCGTCCAGCGTCGACTTCTTTTTGTAGTAAACCATGTAAGGTTGCCAGATGGAAACTCCCATCAAAGCACTCATACACCTGCCTCAAAGAGATAGGCGATTTGGCGTGTACATCTGGATACAGACTATCCTCTGCCAAAATAATCATCTCATTAAACGCCTCTTCGCGTACTATCTCATCTTTATCAATTTTGCGTTGCAGAGTTTTTGCTGTACGCCCTTTGGCTGCCAGCATAGCGATAAAAACCACGGTTTGTAAGATGAATAAGGCAACGTACTGCCATAAAGTTAGCAGTATGTTCAACAAGCTACTGAGGAACATCAGCACCATCGCCACGACCACATAACTGACCAGCTGCCACAGCAACCACATCATTAAGCTGTTTTCGCCGTACCAAACCACCTTTCGTTCTTTACGATTAATCAGTTGCTGACGAGCTTGCCACCAGCACTGCTCCCGCTGTTTTAATAGCTCATACAATTTAGTGCGTTGTTGGCTACTCTCATCGTTTTCATTACTGATATCTTTGGCAATACTCTCTTCAGTACTGCTCTCTTTAGTATTGATATCTTCAATATTCGAAGCACTAGGCATATCAAACTATCCTCACAATAGTCTATCGTTAGGTCTGATAGCGGTTTTTTTCATTGTTATAAGTTATCAGCTGATAAGCTTTACTTAACGCTATTTAGCCTCTTTAAACCCTGGCTTCTCAATTTATTACAGTTATTTGCCTTTTACAAGACACACAGTATTAATATAAGAAGCCAAGGAAAAAAAACAAAAGAAATGCTACACTGCTTAAATGTAACTTTTCTTTATAACTTTATTATTAATTGTCCATTATAGTTACCCTACTTATGAATCACAACTTGACCCACCTACACCCTTACCCCTTTGCCAAGATGGCAACCTTGCTTGCCGATAGCACGCCAGCCCATAGCTACAGTGAAATCAAGCTGGGTATTGGCGAACCAAAACATAAGCCGCCCGCATTTGTTTTGGACGTCCTACACGAAAATTTGGACAAAATAAGCCATTATCCCACCACCAACGGCTTGTTTGAGCTGCGGCAAACCATCGCGCACTGGTTAGAGAAGCGGTTTTTTTTGCATCATGTCGATGCCAATACGCAGGTATTGCCGGTCATGGGGACGCGCGAAGCCATTTTTAGCGTGGTACAAGCGGTCATTGATCATAAAAAAATCGATACAGAGAGCCATTCGCTGTCTGGGTCTGATCAACCGCCGACGGTTGTCATGCCCAATCCGTTTTATCAAATATACGAGGGCGCGGCACTACTCGCCCAAGCCGCACCCTACTTTGTGCCTTGTACACCCGATGATGATTTTAAAGGTAACTATCGCGCCGTGCCAAAGGACGTTTGGATGCGCACGCAGCTGTTGTTTGTTTGTAGCCCAAATAATCCAACAGGCTCAGTCATGACGATGGATGACTGGGAGCACCTCATTCGTCTGTCAGATCAATACGGTTTTATCATCGCAAGCGACGAGTGTTATAGCGAGCTGTATTTTGATAAAGCGCCAATTGGTCTATTACAAGCCTGCGCTGCTCTGGGTCGGAATGATTTTCACAACTGCTTGGTCTTTCACTCGTTGTCCAAGCGCTCAAACTTACCCGGTTTACGCTCAGGATTTGTGGCGGGAGATGCCAAGATTTTGCAGGCTTACCTGCAGTATCGCACCTATCAAGGCTGTGCGATGCCGATACCGCATCAGCTTGCTTCTATTGCAGCTTGGCAAGATGAAAAGCACGTGGCACACAATCGTCAGCTTTATCAAGAAAAATTTGCACTCTGGATGTCTGAGCTTGGCGAGTTACTAGAATTACGTATGCCTGACGCTGGTTTTTACTTTTGGATAAAGGTCCCTGAGCAGTTCGACGGTGATGACGAGGTATTTGTCAAAGCCCTCTATGAACAGGCCAACATTCACGCGCTAGCAGGACGCTATTTGTCCCGTGAGGTTAATGGTCACAATCCTGGACAAGGTTATGTGCGTATCGCCCTAGTCGCTAGTGTCGAGGAAAGCCGTGAAGCGATCAGTCGCATTCGTCAACTGCTGGGCACATAAACGGTAGCTGCCTAAAGATTAAGCGGTCAGCAAGACCTCAGCCTTTAATAGCCACAATATAACTGTGGTTATTAAAGGTTTTTTGCCTTAATAGTGCTATAGTAAAGAGTCTTTTTTAAATGTGCCATCAAGGACGATGCCATGCCCCATCTTGATTTTACCCAGCCCCCCTTTGATGTATTAAGCTTGGCTGAGCGTCAAAGCATCAGAAAAAACACCCAAATCCGCTTCCTTGCCAAAGATGAAAGCCTACCTGTGGCAGAGTTACAGTACCTTTATGTGGTCATCAAAGGACAGATTGAACAGTCACTCGATGGTGACTTTGTCGCGTCTTATTTGGGTAGCAACCACTCTAACGATCTCAATAACAACGACTGGTTCGATAGTCGACGCCTGCCTGAAGCATCACCCAAAAACAGCTTACAACAAGGAGATGAAAACAGCACCAACCCTAAAGCTATACAGACCTATCAGTTTCGAGCGACTGAAGACACCTTGCTGCTGCAAGTAGCTGGCAGCACAGTTGATAAAATCAGCGCTCAGAATCATCTGGTACGCCAGCTATTATCAGACAAGCTGCCGGAACGCTTAAAAGCCTTACGACAACGGCGCAGTGGCAAAGTCATCGACCCCTCTCATTATAATACCCAACAAGAAGTACAGCAGATTATGCTGCAGCCTGTGATTGAGGTTAAGTTATTGCCAGTACATATTGTCGATGCCAACGCTAGTCTCTATGAAGCCGCTGGTATCATGACAAAGGCCGGACTAAAACACGTACTGATACAGCCCCATTCTGTAGAAAATGATGTCGCGTTGCCCCAGCGCACCGGCCGTCTATTAGGCATACTCACCGACACGGACATTTGCCGCGCTGTGAGTGACCAGCAAGACCCCGCCACGACACCTTGCCAGCGTTACGCCAACTTTAATTTACGGACAATCGGAGCGAATGATGAGATTGGTGATGCTCTACTGACCATGACTCGCTATCGCATCCATCGATTGCCGGTCATTGACCATGACGGTAACGTGGCAGGCGTGCTAGGACAAAGCGACCTGCTCGCTCACATTAGTCACCATTCACAGCTTATTAGTATGCAAATCGAACAAGCAAAAGACTTAACGAGCCTAGATACCGCGGTCGAGCTTATCGGTCGCTATATTCGTGCTCAGCATCAAAACGGCGTAAAAATCGGCAACGTTAGCCGCATGGTACAGACACTAAACGCACAGGTATTTACCAAGCTTTGGCAGCTGATCGTGCCTGAGGCCGTCATGAAAAATACCTGCCTCATCGTGATGGGCTCTGAAGGTCGCGGCGAACAAATCATGCGTACTGACCAAGATAATGCGCTCATCATACGCGATGGCTACACGCATCCTGATTTGGCCCAGTTTGCTGACACTTTTAATCACCATTTAGCAGACCTAGGCTACCCCCTGTGTGACGGCAATATCATGATGACCAATCCCATGTGGCGGCAACCGCTAAAACAGTTTAACGCCCAGATTGGCGTATGGTTTAAAAACACCGATCCGATGCATGGTATTTATTTGTCCGCCATACTCGATGGTGAATACGTCTGCGGTGATGAGTCGCTCCTGACCCAAGTACGTCAACACCTCAAGGTCGCCCATCGGCAATCAGATCCAATGTTCGTTCGTCAATTCGCCCGCGCAGCACTACAGTTTGGTGATGTCAATCAGTGGTGGCAAAAGTTCATGCCATTGCTCGGTGGCAAGTCCAGCTCACAAGACATTGACCTAAAAAAAGCCGGTATCTTCCCTCTGGTACATGGAATTCGCACCTTGGCATTAGAATATGACATCTTAACTGTGCCGAGCACAAAAGACCGTCTTAAGGCGTTGGTGCAAGCTCATGTCATCAACCAAGAGCGCGCCGACACCTTATTGGAAGCGTTGGAATTTTTTATGGCGCAGCGTTTATCAGTGGCACTCTCGACCGATGACAAACACGCACGGCAAGTCGACCCCATGACCTTAACTGCGCTTGAGCGTGACTTGTTAAAAGAGTGCTTGGCAGTGGTCAAAAGCTTTAAGACACAGCTCCGTCAGCACTATCAATTAGAAATATCATAAGGCTAACACTAACGTAAATGGGTGGGTAACGATTATGAGTTGGCTAAAACAGTTGTCTTACGCTTGGCAAAAGACGCAACTACAGCGCCCAGAGCTGGCGTTTATGTTTAGCAAACCCTTAGCCAAGCAGTGGGTGGCGATTGATTGTGAAATGACGGGGCTGAACCCAAGAAAACACCATTTGTTATCTATCGCAGCGATTCACATCAACGGTGATGTTATCGATACGGGCAACGGTATGCATCTGGTATGCAAACCACCTGTGATGCCAGATCGCGATACCATTGTTATTCATGGCTTGCGTACCGCTGATGTTGAGCATGGCATGAGCTATGAGGAGATGCTGGCGTACTTGCTGCCATTTATAGGCAATCGACCGATCGTTGGCTTTTGTACACAGCTAGACACTGGGTTTTTAAACCCCTTGGTCAAACGTTACATGGGCACGGCCCTACCAAATAAGATCATTGATGTCCGTCAGTTATACAGTCAGCGTATGGGTGATCGTACTCAAGGTATTCCCAATCAATCGCAGCATTTGAGCAACATTTTAGCGCACTACGACATTCCTGAGCTGGGTGCTCATGATGCTTATAATGACGCGATTATGACCGCAATGGCGTTTTTGCATCTCCGTGCGCGCTCGTGATAAGAAGCTTCGGCGACTATCAAACAACGCCTGGCATCTACGCGAAAACAGCAACTCATGTTACCATAGGCTGTTTTTTTAGCTGACGATAGATGCTTATGCAACCCACCTCTAAACGCTGCCACACCCTCAATAATAACGCTCTTATTGACACCAAAAATGACGCCAAAGCAAAACCTTCTGTTGGCTATTTTCGTGTGACATCTCAAGCCAGTAAACGCTTATCGTTACTTAGCATATTCATTGCAGTGACAGTTTTAGCAACCCCACTCTATGCACAAGCAGCATTGCCAGCGGCCATACAAGCCGCTTTATCACGTGCAGAGTTATCAGCTTCTGATATTAGTATGGTCATCACGCCAGTCGGTGATAAAAACGCCAGCCACCTGCCTTCTCCCATTCAAGTTATCGATAGCAGTGACTCGGCAGAGACTGAGGCAGCTTTTGACTCTAAAAGCGTCAAACAAAACAGTACTCAAAATGCTAAGCACGATGGTAAAAACAACTCAAGTCCGCAGGTTACCCTAACCACTATCGAGAAGCGAACGATTAAAAAACACGAGCAAAAAATACACGCTTATACTGACGACCCTTATACCTATCAAAGCTTGGAGAGTATTCCAACGCTGATCCCCGATAGTCATCATTCCGCTTCTCAGTCAGTTGGTAACCAAGCAGTCCTTGATAATGGCAGCATGGGCGCAGCAGACAATCATACCAACACAGCGGCATCTGCTATCAAAATCTCATTTTCCCCATTACTGAGTCACCAGCCTGATACTCCGCGCACCCCCGCCAGCACCATGAAACTGGTGCCCAGTTTTATCGCTTTAGACACACTAGGTGCCGACTTTGTCTGGCATACGCGTGTTTATCACACAGGCTTAGTGATAGGAGATCGGCTGTATGGCGACTTGATTATCCAAGGAAGCGGCGATCCAAAAATGACCCATGAGCGTTTAAAACAACTGCTGTATCAAGTACAAACCTCAGGGATTCGTCATATCAATGGGGATATGATTGTCGATAGTTCTATTTTTCACAACGTTACTAAAGACCCTGCCGCCTTTGATAATGCGCCACTACGTCCTTATAACGCCAGTCCTGATGGATTTTTGGTCAATTTTAGCACCGTTGGTATCAAAAGCTATCCGATGGACAACGGTCAAGCTCGCCTCACGTACACGCCGCAATTAGCGAATTATCACATGCCAAGCGTGATAGATGTGCGTGCAGCAGCCTGCGGTCAAGCACGCTATAGTCTCGCCCCAAAGTGGCAAGCCAAACAGTTAGTACTAAATACCGATCTGCCAAACCGCTGTCAAGAGCATGCTTTTTATGTCGCCTACCCTGATGCCAAAGAGTTCGCTGCACGGGTCATCGCCGCTAAGTGGCAAACGCTGGGCAATACCTTAAGTGGACACGTCATTACCCAAGAAACCCCGTATGATGCGACAAAAAAGCCAACGCCAGCAAAAGGTCTGGCCGCCCTGTCTGTGTCACCACTACCCATTGTCAGCTACCCCTCGCTAAATTTAAGGCAGCAGGTCCATGACATCAATCACTTCTCAAACAATGTCATGGCCGAGCAAGTGGCGCTATCGATAGGCGCTTATCATCACGAAAATTTACCTAATACCGATAAAAGTATTTCCAGTGAAAAGGCTCGTGAGCAAATAATTGGCAATCAAAATAGTCTCCAGAAAACCAGCAGCTTGTATCAAGTTAGCAACGCGGCTGCGACGGGCTATCCACAGACACTACAGACCATCAATCAGTGGTGGCAGCACCATTTAGACACGCCGCCACCGTATCTAACCAATGGCTCAGGACTGTGCCGCGACTGTACGATCACTGCCGCTAACTTAAGCGAGTTATTAACGTACGCTTATAATCGTCCAAGCTTCGATGCCTACGTCAACTCTTTGGGCGTGGCTGGTGTCAGCGGCACCATTACGGCGCATAGTGACCGTTTACCTGAGTCAGCCGCCATTGGTCGCGCGTGGATAAAAACGGGCACCTTAAACAACGTCACTTCGATGGCAGGATATGTCAAAGGGGTATCAGGACAGGACTATGTCGTGGTTGGGCTCATCAATAGTGAGCAGGCGTTAAACACTTATACCGCGAGACCCGTATTAGATGCCATGCTAGACTGGACAGCGCAGCAATGAGCCCCTTTTATCTTACTTTTATCGCACCATAATGTTAATTTGAACCTTCTGTTTTTTATCTTTATAAAGGTCAGCTTATGTCACGTAAGACAACTAAACTCAATAAATCCAACCCACATTTAGGCCATAACAGGGCAGCACAACACCATGAACTTGCTCAGCCTAAACTGGCTCAATATGTTGGGTTTTTCGCGATTGGTTATACGCTTGCCAGTGTGATATTCATGATGATCCAAACCCAAATCGCCCTAAACTCCCAGCTCATCACCGTACTCTCCGTCATTGTCGGCGCCTACATCGCGGTACACAAATTTGTCAAACATCAGCAGCGCGCACTAGATAGTGAAGAGATCAATCGTTTGATGTTTGGCGGAGTCGCAGCCGTGTGGTTACTCACGGTCGTTTATTTCTTAGGCATATGGTTTTGGTTATTTGATGCGGTAAATCGCGAAGTGTTGTTTGAGATGGCCAAACAACGCCCGTTACCCCTGCTCTCATCGTTGATCATGATACTGGTACTGACCTTAGTCAGCGCTCGAATCAGTATTTGGGCGTTCAATCGCTTGCTTGATCCCAAACGCAAGATGATTTGAGACTAACAAGATATCTAAGGCCTCTACAAGTGACTACAAATTTCTTCCTATAGACGCGCAAAATCCGTTAGGCTAAGTTTAGTAGATACCTTACTAATAAAAAGCAGTTTTACTTTGATAACAGGAGTGATCTTCATGGATATGCTTTTTTTTGACAGTGTAGACAAACTTGGGCGTATTGTGCTGACGGCAACCATGGTTTATGTGTTAATCGTGCTGGTCACTAAAGCCTCAGGGAAGCGCTCCACTTCACAGCTCAACAACTTTGATTGGGTTGTCACGGTGATGATTGGCTCCTTGGGTGCCAGTACTATTCTCCTTAAAGAAGTGCCTTTTATCGAAGGGGTTGCTTCTATCTTGGTGCTGTACCTATTGCAGTTTTTGGTCACCAAATACGCCTCTATCTCCCCGCAATTTAGCAGTTTTATTTTATCTGAGCCGCGTATTGTCTTTTATCAAGGGCAGTTTTTGCCCGACGCGATGCGCGCTGAACGGTTGACTGGGCAAGAGATCGAATGTGCGATGCGTTCTGAAGGGATAAACAACTTCGATGATGTTGAAGCGATTGTCTTTGAGTCTGACGCAAAGCTCACCATTATTCCAAAGCCCACCCCAACTGATACTAGCGCCAACAGCCAAGAGACAGAAAGCACCGTCTCACAAACCATTGCGCCTTTAATGTAGGCTGCAAGTCACACTCAATAACCACGCAGTAACGATTTGGCTCGATCATATTTGGCCAATAAAAAAGGGTAGCCCATGGTTATTGGCCACCCTTTTACTTAAAGTGGTTTGTTTTAAATAGTTGATTTCAAATGACAATGACTGTTAATAAACCGTCTACCTAACGTCAAACGGTTATTTGATGCGTTGCCAAGTTTGTGAGCGACCAAATAGTGGTGTGCCGACATAGCCACGTAAGTCTAGACTTTGACCATTATCACTTAACGTCAACTTACCCGAATAGACTTTACCTGATTCAGGATCGACCAACTTACCATCACGCCATCGGTTATTACCATCGGCCTTTAGACCTGTTAAAATTCGCAGGCCTTCGATAGGTTGATTCTTGAGGCTACCCGGACACTTAGTACAGACTGCTTTGGCCTTTTCTCTGTCAAGCACCTTAATGATTTTTCCGGACACTCTACCATTGTTTTCGTACAACTGAATGATGGCCTTTTTTTCTCCTGTTTTATCGTCAATGGTTTGCCATTGCGTGCCGTCCAAAGAGGCGGCAAAAACGGAGGTAGATAGCAGGGTACCTGCGGTAAGCGTGAGAAAACTTGATATACTACGGTTCATGAACGACTCCTTTCGTTTAAAAACGTTAATATCCCTTTTACCCCTAAGGCCATAATGCTGGCTAGAAGCACGACAAAAACACGGGGTACTTGCTCATCGCTCTACCAAACGGCGCTAAGAGACGACTATATAAAGAACAAGTGTTTGTCAAATCTTAGTAAAGCATAAAAAAAAGCATTGTAAAAGTCAGGTTTGTTACAGTAATTTAAGCGTAGCGTTTTGCTATTACGTTTTTTCAACTATTAAAATGGTGTTTCCTATGAAAGTAAGAATTTTGAGTGTGGGCAATAAAATGCCGAACTGGGTGCAGACGGGTTTTGATGAGTACTTTAAGCGTATCCAACCCATGCTGAGCACAGAAATCGTTGAAATTGCCGCCGCAAAACGGGCAAAAAACCCTTCAGATGCCAATTTAGCACAGTACCGTGAGCAAGAAGGTCAAGCAATTTTGGCCGCTCATAACGCAACAGGGCGCGAACAGCTATGGGTACTGGACGTCAAAGGTAAGATGATTTCAACAGAAGGGCTGGCGGACAAACTGGCAGACAGCATGCAGCAAGGCGATGACATTGCCTTAGTCATTGGCGGTGCAGATGGGGTGTCGCCAGAAGTGTTAGCAAAAGCCGATGTAAAGTGGTCATTATCAGCGCTGACCCTGCCGCACCCGTTAGTTCGTGTGGTGTTAATGGAGCAGTTATACCGAGCGATGAGTATCAATAACAACCACCCTTATCATCGTGGTAATTGAATAAAATACATACCCACTGTTTTTGAATCTAAAAATATCACTAGCAAAACAGATTGAAAAACTGGCGCGCGCCCTAATACAGGGACCATGAAATATCCAAAACGCGCGACACCTAACGCCTCTCAGACTCACCGTCCACGTGATGATCATCACGATAGTACGCTGCCGCCCATCACGGCAGCAACATCTTGGGCGGACACATCTACTGTCATAACCAGTACTGGTAACATGGCAAAGCTACCAGCCTTGTTTATCTCACATGGCGCACCCACGCTGGCGCTTGAGCAGTCTGCCACCACCAGCGCGCTGGCACGTATTGGGCAAAACTTACCCAAGCCCCGTGCCATCGTTATTATGTCAGCCCATTGGCAGTCGGCAAAGCTTGAAATCAGCAGTAATCCACAGCCAAAAACGTGGCATGACTTTTCCGGGTTTGCTCCTGAGCTGTACGAAATCCAGTATCCTGCGGCAGGTCAGCCAACCCTTGCTGAGTCCCTCGCGCATCAACTCACCGCACGCGGTATTACTTGTAGCGTCAATCCGGTGCGAGCGTGTGACCATGGGGTTTGGGCGCCGCTCAAACACCTATACCCACAGGCAGATGTGCCTATCGTGCAGGTATCGTTACCGCAGCACTATGACAGTGTCGCTTGCTATCAGTTGGGCGCACAGCTTGCTCGCCTGCGTGATGAGCAGATCTTGCTTATTGGCTCAGGTAACATCACGCACAATTTACAAGCACTGCGCTGGCAAGCGGACAGCATCGATCAGACAGCAAAAGCGTTTAAGTTATGGTTGCTACAGCAGCTTAAAATAGACATACCCAGCGCTCTCGACTGGCAGCAATATCCTAATTATCAAGATATTCATCCAAGTGACGAGCATCTGCTCCCACTATTTTTTGCCTTAGGGGCAGGTCAGCGCGTCTCTGTCGTTCATCAAAGCATGGCGCATCATAGTTTGGGTATGGATATCTATCGCTTTGATTAGAAGGCATTGAACATAAAACTACTTTTCAAAAGCAGGCTTGGTAAATAAACCCGCCCGCTCCATCTCGCCTGCCACACTAACCAGGGTCGCCTCATCGTTCATGCGCCCGATCAACTGCATGCCGATGGGCAAGCCTTTTTTACTCATGCCGACCGGTACTGACATCGCGGGCAATCCTGTGACATTGCCCAATAATGTAAAGGCCATTTTACCAAGCACAGGCTGGCTCAGCTTTTCGATCATGCCTGAGTTAAAGGCGTATTTACCCATGTCTATGCCTTTATTGAGCAATTCAGCGCTACGCATCAGCATCTCATCCACACGACTTGGCGGTAGCACGCCGTGCTTCACAGCAGTGGTCGGTACAGTCGGGCACAAAATCATATCATAGGTTTCGAGTAATAAACCCGTTTGATACTGACTGTTGTGCCAACCGTGTTTGGCGTGCGCCAAATCGACCGCTGATAGCGAGCGACCTAGCAGCGCCATGTTATAGGTTTGCGGTTCTAAATTTTTGATGTGGGCAGCGCCAAAGTCACGCGCGATATTATCTATCGTAAAGGCGGTGTGTGCACAAACCACGACGATAAAGTCGTGCCAAAACTGTTCAATGTTAATATTTGGCTCAGCTGGTATCACGCGGTGACCCATAGATTCTAGTTGCTTTGCGGTTTGCTCAAGGACGGCAAGCACTTCTTTATCTACGGTGGTATTGGCGATCAATGGCTGCTGATGTAAGGCGATGGTCAACTGCCGCGGTGCACGCATGGCAGCCTGCAAAAAAGTGCCGTCAGGCGCGCCAATCACAAATGGCGCACCAATTTCTGCTCCGCTTGTGGCATCGAGCATCGCAGCACTATCACGTACTGAGCGCGTAATCACATGATCAGCGACTGCCCCTTCCCAGCCTTCACCAAACCTAGGACCCATTGGATTACGACCACGGCTCGGCTTGAGTCCAAATGCGCCGCACCAAGCGGCTGGGAAACGTATCGATCCACCACCATCACCCGCGCCTGCCATTGGTACCATACCACTAGCCACTGCCGCCGCGCTACCGCCTGAAGATCCGCCCGAGCTATAGCCTTTTTTAAAGGGATTATGAGTGGCACCGTGGGCTTTTGGCTCAGTGGTGATAATCAAACCAAACTCAGGGGTATTGGTTTTACCGAAGGTATTCACGCCGGTAGCTTTCATACGCTTAACGATTTCGCTGTCATTTTCTGAGATGATATTGACGCTGCGACTGCCCATCGTAATCGGTTCAC
The DNA here is from genome assembly GCF_021023115.1 of Psychrobacter sp. CCUG 69069. Lineage (NCBI taxonomy): Bacteria > Pseudomonadati > Pseudomonadota > Gammaproteobacteria > Moraxellales > Moraxellaceae > Psychrobacter > Psychrobacter sp. CCUG 69069. Next base: position 93,140 of record NZ_QQAI01000003.1, on the reverse strand, counting down.
CAGCGAAACTAAAAGACAAGTCTTTTAGCAAATAAGGCACGCCATTGAAAACGCCTGTCGGTAATCCTGCTTGCGCAGTATGATAAGCGCGCTCATCAAAACGGTGAATGATGGCGTTTAACTTTGGGTTCATCTTGTTCGCTTGATCAACAGCTGCGTCCAGCAGCTCCTTGGCACTCACCTCACCTGAGTTGACGAGTGCGCCCAACCCTATGGCATCATACTGAGTATATTCTTTAAACATAATTAACCTTCCATGGTAAATGATTTTACTTAGTATATCGGGTTAGCGCATAGTCGGACAGACTTCCTACCAATATTTGTTTAACAAGACTGAAAAACGGCATTAAAAAAGCGAGCTACTTGTGCAGCTCGCTTTTGAATCATTTAGTCCAACTGACCAGCCTTTACATCAGTAGCTCACGCTTACCACTTTTACCCATCGAGCTGACCAATCCTGCCTCTTCCATGGAGTCTACAATACGGGCGGCGCGGTTGTAGCCGATACTAAATTTACGCTGGATGCTAGAAGCGGAGACTTTACGGGTTTCCATAATAAAGGCCACTGCGTCATTATAAAGGTCGTCGTCCTCACCAGAAGCGTTAGCCGTACTACCGCCCCCACCCGGGCTAGACAACTCAAAGTTACCTGCCATATTATCGATATAGTCAGGTGCACCGCGCTCACGCCAAGCGTCACAAACACGGTTTACCTCTTCATCACTGACGTATGCGCCATGTACCCGATCGGGTTCGATTTGACCTGGTCCCAAAAACAGCATATCACCATTACCCAACATGTCTTCGGCCCCGCCACTGTCTAAGATCGTCCGGGAATCGACCTTTGAGTTGACTCGCAAAGCCGCACGTACTGGAATATTGGCTTTGATCAAACCTGTGATGACATCTACGGATGGGCGCTGGGTGGCGAGCATCAAGTGAATACCAGCGGCGCGCGATTTCTGTGCCAAGCGTGTGATCAGCTCTTCTGCTTGCTTACCGACCTGCATGATCATATCGGCAAACTCATCTGCAACAATAACAATCATTGGTAAAGTTTTTAGCTTGGGCGCTTGACTGATACTGACACTGTCGTTCGGTCGCCACAAAGGATCTAGCATCGGCTTGCCTGCTTTTTCTGCCGCAACGACTTTTTTATTAAACTCGTTTAGCTTACGAACCTTAAGCAAACTCATCAACTGATAGCGGCGTTCCATCTCTGCCACACACCATGACAGGCTACTAGCAGCCTCGGTCATATCCGTGACGACTGGCGTCAGCAGATGCGGAATGTCATTGTAGTTGGCAAGCTCTAGCTGCTTTGGATCAATCAGAATCAGGCGCAGCTCATTTGGCGTATATTTAAGTAGCATCGAGAGCAACATGGAGTTAACCAGTACAGACTTACCAGAGCCTGTGGTACCAGCGACCAACATGTGCGGCGCGCGGGCAAGATCCGTGATGATTGGGTTACCACCAATATCTTTACCCATGGCCATGCTGATTTGCGCTTTAGGGTCTTTGAAGGTTTCGGTACTGAGCAGCTCAATCAAGCGTACCATTTCGCGTTTTTTATTGGGCACTTCAATACCGATGTAAGGCTTGCCTGGGATGACTTCGACCACCCGCAAAGAAGCCATCGATAATGAGCGCGCCAAATCGCGTGAAATGCCTGTGACCTTACTGGCTTTTACCCCTGCGGCAAGCTCCACTTCAAAGCGAGTGACCACAGGTCCTGGGATTGCATTAACGACGGTTGCCTTGACGTTGAACTCTTGCAGTTTAATCTCTAACAATTCAGAAAGTTGCTCAAGTTCAGCCACGGTGTAGCTAGGCTTACGGTCAGGATCAGGCTTATCGAGTATAGACACTTCTGGAATAGGGGTTAAGCTGCTGCGATAGGCGGCCGTTTGCATCGAGCGTGATTTTTGACTAAAGGCCGCATCATCACTGATATCTGGCATGACTGGGGCATCGTCATCAGTACTCGTGTCATCATCTGGCATCATGTCGGTGATACGGTTGCTGCTATCACCCTCTGGCACGGCAAAGCTCATCAAAGGTTTAACCGCATTAGCCGATGGGGTACTTGTCTTAGTGCTCGTTGCCTCTACCGTTGGCGCGGCTTTTGGATTGGTAGGCGGCGTGTTGGTTGGCGTCATGTCAGCCACTTCTGAGACCGAGGCAGTATCCTCTGGTGCGGGCGAAGTAGCTTCTGTCGATGCTAGAGCAGCTGGAGGTTCAGTCACGCTCGGCTCTTCAACATTATGTGACAGCTCAGCTGGTTCGTCAGTCCTCTGTTGCGAGGGTGTGTTTGAGTCATCAGGAGTAACATCTGGCGCAGACGTTACTTTTTTTGATACTAGCGGCTCAGCGATGTTGTCTGACTGAATGGGGTCAGGAGACTCAGGATTCGCAGGTTCCAAGACGTCAGCGTGCTCTGCTAACCAAGCCTCTGCCAACGTATCAACGGCTACCGTTGTGCTCTCTAATTCAGCAGAGCTAGACTCGGTCGTAACTTGGTGACGACTGTCACTGTATGCCAAATCATCAACTGATGGCTGAATAGTGTTTGTCTGTGGATTCACAGCTGATTGAGCCGATGCCAGCTCTGCCTCTGGGGTGAGTGTGGACGCTAGGGCAGCTTCATTTGTTGATTCAAGGTCGGTATCATTAGAAACTAAAGTGTCAGCATCGGCGCGATTCACACGACGAGCGCTATAACTCGTTTGCTCGCTTGCTAACAAATCATCGACGGTACTGGCGTCATTCCACGCAAAGCTTGGTTCCACTTTACGCACAGGCATCATAGTAGAACTCGATGACGCCGAGGTGTTCGTGGGGGCGGTAGTACTGTCCGTAGTACCACTGGTCGTCATATCACGAGCCATAGTGCCGCTAGGGGTCATGGCTACTGTGTTTAAATAATCGCTTTTTCCATTACTAGACACAGCGGTTTGATCAGAGGTAGTAGCTTGTGTCGCTGTCGCCATGGACGCTTTCACACTATCAGCAAGCCCAGAGTTTACTAAAAAATCTGACAACGCATTGCTGAACCGACCGCTGTTATCTACTGTTTTAGCATGATCCGCTGTCTGTAGCTCAAGTGGTAATTGTTCGTACTCTGACGCCTCTTTTTTTGTATGATCTTTTACTGTACTTTCATCATCGTTCTCGGAAGCGTTATTTTCTGGCGTGGCTAAGGTATTGTCCCTGTCTTTATTTTTTACACCAGCACCGAGCCATGATAGCGCCGTAACCTTGCGATAGATCGTCAGCCAATGAATGTTAAAGGCAAAGGTGGCGGTAATAATGACAAATACTGCCAAGAAAAGCGCACTCCCCCACTGTGATAACAGCTGCGCCAAACGCACTTGTAATTCAAGGCCGATAATACCACCCGCCACACCTTCAAGCTCAGTCGATGCGGGATTGGTAATCTGCTGGATCAAAGACACAAACTGGGCAAATAAAGCACTGGCACTTAATAATAAAAACACATAAGCAACCAAGCGCATGAGCCAAAACGTTGGCTTATTGTCCCACCAAATAAGAATAGACTCATAAACCACAAACGCCAGAATCCACCATGCGCCAAAACCAAAGAAGCTATAGAGCAAATCAGACAACCACGCCCCAGTTTCACCGCCCATATTATTAATCGTCGTCATATCACTACTGATGTGCGACCAGCTAGGATCATTGCCTGTGTACGTCATCAAAATGACAAACAGGTAAACGGCCAGTATCAACCCAAGGAGGGTAAATATTCCCTTTTTTAAATACTCAATAAGCGGTGCTGATATCACGTAAGATCTGCCTTGTTATTAATACTAAATGGTCGTCTGCGCATGACTAAGCCTAATCATGCTGACATAAAGTGCTGACATAAATATACCTGGCTAAGTGTTTAAAGGCCATTATCCCTCCTAACAACGATGGATAACCGTTATTTTTTAGACACGACCACACTTGGCATAACTTCTTATAATAACAAATACATAGGTACAGTGGCGACAGTCTTCTAAAGAAAGCGTGCAAGAAAGTAAGCCAATATACGATTTAGACACAAAACACGAGCTGCTCGTCAAAACCGCTGACAGGATACTTTAACAATTTTTCGTAAACCTATCGTGAGTTCAGTATAAAAGCGATACAGTGGGACTGGTTGAATTTTTTGCAGCCTCTGTCTGCGCAGGCAAGCACGCCAGAAAAATTTATTCCAGTTCCACGTCAGAATATGATGTATCTGTTTTATTTAGAATTGACTATATAACATAGCCACTATCCTGTTAGCTATGTTTCAAAATCCTCTTTCAAGACCCACATGCTTTAATTCTAATGATACCTGTGTTTGTTTTAGCAAACTTGCACTTTTTGCCATATGCCCTTATGTTATTATCACACAGCAATTAGAAAAACCATATTCGTCACAACTTTTGAAGAGTATCTTTTATTCTACTAATAACTCACATTTTTCATTCTTATTTTTAGCAAGGAACAACTCATGGTATCTGCCACTACAGCTCCACGTCACGAAAAGCTCATTATTTTAGGATCAGGCCCAGCCGGTTACTCCGCTGCCGTCTATGCGGCACGTGCCAATCTCAAGCCTGTCATGATCACAGGTATGGAAGTGGGTGGACAATTAACGACCACCACCGAAGTCGATAACTGGCCAGGCGACGCTCATGATTTAACGGGGCCTGCTTTAATGGAGCGTATGAAAGCCCACGCCGAACGCTTCGGTACTGAATTGGTCTATGATCATATCAATGACGTGAATTTGAATGAGCGTCCTTTTCAGCTATCAGGTAACAACGGCGACTACACTTGTGATGCCTTGATTATCTCAACAGGGGCATCTGCTCAATACTTGGGCCTAGAGTCTGAAACCAAATTTAAAGGTTTGGGCGTATCAGCTTGTGCCACTTGTGATGGTTTCTTTTATAAAGACCAAAAAGTCGCCGTCATTGGCGGTGGTAATACCGCCGTCGAAGAAGCGTTGTACCTTTCTAACATTGCTTCTGAGGTCACACTAGTCCATCGCCGTGACAGCTTGCGTTCTGAAAAAATCCTACAGGACAAGTTATTTGAAAAAGCCAAAAATGGTAATGTCAAAATCGAATGGAACCATCAAGTAAAAGAAGTGGTCGGCGATGACATGGGCGTTAATGGCGTGGTCATCGAGTCTACGCTAGATGGTAGCACCAAAACACTAGAAGCGATGGGCATGTTTGTTGCCATCGGTCACAAGCCCAACACTGATTTGTTCAAAGGTCAGCTCGATATGAAAGATGGCTACCTTATCGTCAACAGCGGCTTAAATGGTAATGCCACCCAAACCAGTATGGCAGGGGTATTTGCAGCCGGTGACGTCGCAGACCATGTGTATCGTCAGGCCATTACTTCTGCTGGTACGGGCTGTATGGCAGCGCTTGATGCAGAGAAATATTTGGACGCCATTGGGGAAGCCAATGCGTCTGATCACACGTATGCGTCAACGTTGACTGCTGATCAAGAAGACTAAATGGCTAACTTATCACAGTATAATGATCATCCCATCACGCCTGAGGCTCTAAAGAGTCTTGGGCGTTATGACTTTCCTGATCCTACGTCTATCGATCCTGAGGGGCTTGGTATCGTCGCTATGGGTGGGGACTTAGCGCCCGACACCCTGATTTCTGCCTATGCGCAGGGGCTGTTTCCTTGGTTTAATGAAGATGAGCCCATCGCTTGGTGGTGTCCTGAACCAAGATGTGTGATGGTGCCAAGGGACTATCAGCCGAGTAAGTCTCTGCGTAAGCAAGCCAGTCGCGCACGGTGGCAGCTGACCCTAAACCACGCTTTTGCTGAGGTGATCCATGCTTGTAGTTTACCCCGTAGCGACGGACTACCTGAGGGCGAGCATACATGGATTCATGAAGAGATGATTGCAGCGTACACTGAGCTGCATTCTCAAGGCTTTGCCCACAGTATCGAGGTTTGGGATGATAAAGGACAGCTGATCGGCGGGCTTTATGGATTAAAAATAGGCAACGTGTATTTTGGCGAATCCATGTTTCACCGCGCCTCTAACGCCTCAAAACTGGCGTTTTGGGGATTGATGCGTTTGTGCGAACAAAGCCATGTAGGGCTCGTTGACTGTCAGCTTCCAAATGACCATCTTATGAGCTTAGGCGCCATCACCTTACCGCGAGTGGATTTTCTCAATCAACTGGGTACCCTACTGAGTGGTCGCTCAGTAAAATGGCAAAGCGACTCTCACAAACCGTTAGCAGTGTCGCTACTTGATACCGTAGAGCCTTGGCAGCTCAAACAACGTTAAGCGCGACTGCTACTACCTATCACACTCCATTTTGTTATTTATAATATTCTATAAATATTTACCTACGGTCGAGATCATTATGGCACCTGATACCTCATTCTTATTAATTGGCGCCCTAGCAAAAAAAGCCAATACAACCAAAGATACCGTTCGTCATTATGACCAATTGGGTTTGCTAAAGTCCCGTAAACGGCAGGCAGGTTCTCGTCTATATACGGAGTTTCACCCCCAGTGTATTGAACGTATCGAGCTGATCAAAAGCGCCCAAGCCATCGGCTTTACGCTTATAGAAATCAGAGAAAATCTTAATGATTATTACGACGGTCAACTCGATATTGATTTGCAGTTGACACTGACTCAGCAAAAGTTAGCACAGGTTCAAAACCAACAAGCCAATATCAACATTATGGTAGAGTTGCTAAGCGAACGTATCGAGGTGCTGGAGCGCATGAAAGCAGACAGTGACTATCAGCTGGATATCGAAGTATGCAAAAAGAAAGCACCCTCACAGTGACAAAAGACGTCTTGAACCACTTAACAATAAACACGCTGCATAATCAACGCGTCAACAGCAGGCTGGCCCAACCGTTGATAATAGCCTTTACGCTGATGAATCACCAAAAACCCCTGCTGTTCATATAAAGCAATGGCAGGGGCATTATCTGCACGCACTTCTAACAATAGACTCTCTACCTGACGGGTCTTTAACTCTGTGTTTAATTTAGCAAAAAGTTGCGAAGCAATACCTTGGCGTTGATAAGCAGGCTGCGTCCCAATACGTAGAATTTCTGCTTGCTCAAAAACCACTTGATATAAACAGTAGCCAAGCACCTTATCACTATCAGTAGGAGCAGGCTGCTCTTGCCCATAGACAATTAGTATGTGGATGCTATCTTGTTCAAGGAGTTGGAGCAATGTCTGATAAGACCACGCATCTTGTGGCTGTACCACAACTTCAATATCCGCCACCGCTTGTATTACGTGCTGACGCTCTGCTGCATGAATGGGTAAATCTTCTATAGCAAACACGGCCCTTCCTCTTATGTTTATCGCTTAATGGCTCTTAGCTTAGGCAAATTTTACCAAAGAATCTTATCGAGACGTCACTCTATTATCAATAATACCACTTCCGCGCCCCCACAAAAAAAGCCACCCTCTTAAAGGATGGCTTTTTTATGACTAACTCAAAATCTCATTGCTGAGACTTATCGATTAGTTCAATACGTTAGCAACAACACCAGCGCCTACAGTACGGCCGCCTTCACGAATTGCGAAGCGTAGACCTTTGTCCATAGCGATTGGGTGGATAAGCTCTACGCCCATCTCAACGTTATCACCAGGCATTACCATTTCAGTGCCGTCTTGTAATTGGATTGCGCCAGTTACGTCAGTGGTACGGAAGTAGAACTGTGGACGATAGCCGTTTAGGAATGGTGTGTGACGACCACCCTCTTCTTTTGATAGTACGTATACTTCTGCGTCAAACTTGGTGTGAGGCGTGATTGAACCTGGCTTCGCTAGTACTTGGCCACGTTGTACGTCTTCACGCTTGGTACCACGTAGTAGTACGCCACAGTTTTCGCCTGCACGACCTTCGTCAAGCAGTTTACGGAACATCTCTACACCAGTACAGGTGGTTTTTTGAGTGTCACGGATACCAACGATTTCGATTTCGTCACCAACTTTTACGATGCCAGACTCTACACGGCCAGTTACAACAGTACCACGACCTGAGATTGAGAATACGTCTTCGATTGGCATTAGGAATGCTTTGTCGATGTCACGCTCTGGCTCTGGGATGTAGGTGTCTAGTACGTTTAGTAGTTCTACGACGGCTGGTTGGCCATATTTGTCTTCTGAGCCTTTTAGGGCTTCAGTAGCAGAACCTTTTACGATTGGGGTGTCGTCACCTGGGAAGTCGTAGTCGTTAAGCAATTCACGAACTTCCATTTCTACTAGTTCTAGTAGTTCTTCGTCGTCTACCATGTCGCATTTATTCATGAATACGATGATGTATGGTACGCCAACCTGACGTGATAGCAAGATGTGCTCACGAGTTTGTGGCATTGGGCCGTCAGTGGCTGATACGACTAGGATTGCGCCGTCCATTTGAGCGGCACCGGTGATCATGTTTTTAACATAATCGGCGTGACCTGGGCAATCAACGTGGGCGTAGTGACGTGTGTCTGTGTCATATTCTACGTGTGAGGTGTTGATGGTGATGCCACGTGCTTTTTCTTCTGGGGCTGAGTCAATTGACGCGTAGTCTTTGGCTTCGCCACCTGAGGTGATTGCTGCTACGGTTGCGATTGCAGCTGTTAGGGTTGTTTTACCGTGGTCAACGTGTCCGATGGTACCGACGTTGACGTGTGGCTTGTTGCGTTCAAACTTGGCCTTTGCCATGGGTATTTCCTCTTTTTTTGGTGAATCTTTATCAATCAAAGATCGGTGAATAGCTGTTTGACGGTCTATGATATATATAAAACCATCAAACCGTTGACGCTATGGTTTATCTATCTAAACTATTTTGCAAAACTGTTTTTTGCTCTGTTACTGTCTACGTTTTGATCCAGTATCTGTGTGACCACTGAATACGTAGATATAGACATTATACGTGCTTTTTAATCTATTGAACAACGTAAGGCGTTATACGCTACAGCAATGGTTATATTTTATCTTACTAGCAGTTATTAATGAAGCTGTCTTACAAATAGGGATATTATTTATTAATAAACTGACAGCACTAAAAGGCAACACCTCAGTGTCACCTTCAAATCATTACCTGCCACACTGTATTTATAATTTTCAATATCTTATGAATTCAATAACAACGCAAAGCTATATAAATAGCAAAACAAGCAAGTAGGGTTTCACTAATAAATGGAGCTCATATCGAGAATTGAACTCGAGACCTCTCCCTTACCAAGGGAGTGCTCTACCGCTGAGCTATATGAGCGTATATCAAACCTTTAAGCTGCACTAAAAAAAATATCACGATACAGCAAAATAACTGTGGTCGTGATGAATAATTGATAGGCTTTGCGACGGTGTATATATGGAGCGGGTGGCGGGAATCGAACCCGCGTCATTAGCTTGGAAGGCTAAGGTGTTACCATTATACCACACCCGCATTGACTCTTATTCAGATCAACTCTAATCGAGAGTTGTTAACTACAAAGAGTGTGCTTGGCGCTATGACAAACTTTAAAAAAATATGGTGGTGGGGGAAGGATTCGAACCTTCGAAGCTTTCGCGACAGATTTACAGTCTGTTGGGTTTGACCGCTCCCCAACCCCACCTTAGGTTGCTTTGAACAAAAATGACTTTCATTTAAGACAAATTCATAAAAAGCTACTTTGAGAGAGATGGTGCCGACTGCCGGGATCGAACTGGCGACCTACTGATTACAAGTCAGTTGCTCTACCAACTGAGCTAAGTCGGCTTGTTCTCTCAAAGTGGTGGCTATTCTATCAAATATTTTGAGATGCGCAAGCCCTTTTTTATCTTTTTTTAAATTATTTTAAGAAAAATATTCAAGCCATTGATTATACTATTATTTTTTTCGGATATAAATACGCTTGTGGTTGGTCTTTCTGTAGAACTTGCTCCCCTTTACCAAATAACGGGTTAGTAGCTAGCGAATGCGTAAGCCATTACATGCCATTTTTACCGCTTTAACCAATGCCAACGCTTTTTTATTGGTCTCCTCCCACTCCGCTTCTGGTACAGAATCAGCGACGACGCCAGCACCTGCTTGAATGTGGATCTCACCGCGGCGCATCACAGCGGTACGAATAGCAATCGCTGTGTCCATGTTGCCATGCCAGCCCAGATACCCCACTGAGCCGCCAAATACGGTGCGACGCACAGGCTCTATCTCATCAATGATCTGCATGGCACGAATTTTGGGAGCACCTGTCAGTGTACCTGCTGGGAAGGCGGCACAAAAAACGTCCAATGCGTCTTTATCGGGTGATATGGTGCCCTCCACATTGGACGCGATGTGCATCACTTGTGAGTAGCGCTCCACAAACATCTTTTCGGTGACCTTGACACTGCCATACTCACAAACACGGCCAATATCATTACGACCCAAATCAATGAGCATCAGGTGCTCAGCTATCTCTTTTTCATCATTTAGCAGCTCTTGCTCAAGCGCCAGATCTTCTGCTTCATCTTGACCACGTTTGCGAGTACCAGCGAGCGGTCTCACAGTCACTTTGCCGTTTTCGATACGCGATAGTATCTCAGGCGAAGCTCCAATAATGTCAAAGCGCTTATGATCATCAAGCGTATAGCCATGCACCAAAAACAGATAAGGCGATGGATTTAAAAACCGTAGAGCGCGATAGACGGCCAGTGAGTCACCTGTATAGTCGGCCGTCAAACGCTGCGCTGGAACCACCTGCATGACATCGCCTGCTAAGATGTATTCTTTTATTTTATTGACGTCACTACAGTATTTATCCGCGCCGGTTTTTGACGTGAACTTTGGTGTCGGCATCACAGGGGCGCTCAGATTTGGCGTTTCTGCCAGCTTGTCTTCTATTTTTTCTAGATCACGAATGGCTTTACTGTACCCATTCTCATCATTGCAATCGGCATAAACAATAATAGACAAGGTGTTTTCTAAACTATCAAAAACAATCACGCTCATGGAAAGCATGAGCCACATGTCTGGCATCGACATTGGATTGGGTGCATCAGACAGACCCACCGTTGGCTCTATGACACGTATCATGTCATAGCCAAAGTAACCGACCAAACCCCCACTAAAGCTCGGTAACGCAGCAATATCGGCTGTCGTTGGCATCTTATACTGCGCCATTAACGTGCGAATAAAGTCAAAAGGATCATCCACCGCCTCTACATCGATATGATCATTTTTTTTGACCGTCATATTGCCGTCTGCATACTGCAAAATCAGCTCGCTACCCAGACCAATCATCGAGTATCGCGCCCAACGCTCACCGCCAACGACAGACTCAAATAAATACGCAGAACCGTTTAAATCACGCACTTTAGAAAAAACAGATACGGGGGTTTGTGCATCCATTAAACGTTTTTTCACCAGTGGTGCGTGACTAAAGCCACGGTCTTTAAACGCTCGATACTCTTTAAAGGTCATCATAGTAACGCTCTCTTAGCAAAATATTGGCAAAAGATATAACCAGTAGAAACAATAATAAAAATACAAATGAAATATAGCGTCAACACTCTACTGAATGCTGACGCTATAAAAAAGGCGGGTGATAAACAATGGTTAGAGTGACTGATAATCGATATACGAGTACACCAAATCTCGCTGACGATCACGCTATCCATAAGGACTGGCCAGTTAGCCAAACCCCTAACATTTACCCGTACTCACAGCTTGGCATCTACGTAAAAACCAATTACGCACCGCCCATATTAAATAACCACAGCGCCAGTCCGATCACAAGAATGGCAAGAAATACCCAGATAAACCAACTGCCGCTCGGTTTTTTCTCTACCTGTCCTGCATTGGCTAGGTTACTAACGGCTTGATCCATCGCGTTATTCCCTTCGGTACCGAGATCACGAGACTGGCCTAGATTAGCCGTACCCGAAAACTGGGCGGTGGCCGCCTGCTTGGCACGCAGTACCTCAGGATCAGCTTCTTCTTGTAGTTCAGTTTTGGTCGTCTTATCGTGCTCTGGTTGGACTGCTGGCTCTTCACGTACAACTGGCTCTTCACGTACAACTGGCTCTTCACGTACAACTGGCTCTTCACGTACAACTGGCTCTTCACGTACAACTGGCTCTTCACGTACAACTGGCTCTTCACGTACAACTGGCTGCTCTACTAATGAATCGTTATCGACAGAGACTGTCGGTGTGCTTTGTTTGGTTGACACAGCTTCCTCCTTGATACCAGTCGCTGGCGATTCTGACACGGTGGCAGTTTCGCTCGTTGCTGTCTCTACATTATCTGTGGTCGGTAAAAACTCTTCGATACCTGTTTTTTGTACCACAGGCTCTTTAACGGTTGGCTCTTCGTTCATGTGTGCTTCTTTTACAGTCTCAGCAGCTTCTGTTTCAGCCGTATTCGTACTAGCCACTGTACTCTCTGCCGCCACTGGCGCCAACCCTTCAGTCTCTTCTGCCTCGTTAATAGGCGCATTCACCTGAAAGCGGAAGCTTGCAAAACCAATCGTATCGCTCACTTGTAAAAGGTGCGATTTATTACCCTCGATACGTTCGTCATTAATAAACGTACCGTTTGATGAATCCAAGTCTTTTACATAGAGTTGACCCTCTAATACGCTTAGCACGGCATGGTTACGCGATACTTGTTTGCTGCCGAGCACCACATCATTATCACTGCCACGACCAACCGACAAGCTTTCACTGACCGTTAATGTCAGATCGCCAAGCGCCTCTGTTAACGCGTTAAGCTGCCAAGTGTCTGCGTCTACCGTCGTGTTCACGCTATCTGTATTATTCATTATGCTGTCACTCCTTATTTTCTATTAAAGTTCAAATGGTTCTAAAACAGTATTGCCAGTTTTCTCAAGATTTTTTAAGTATGTTAATGTGAGCTGCAATGCATTATGTAATGACTATTTCAGTTATTTATTAAGTTATTTAGGCAAAAAGCGAGGCTTTATCACACCATCAAGCTTACTATACGGGATACTGAGTACGGGCATGCCGTAAGCATAGGGGCCGATAGAATAATGCTGATAACGAATATCGATGCCTTTATCCGTCAGTGTCACATTGTCACTTAAGGTAAACGGCCAATTTTTCTCATAGTTGCTGATGTCATCGTCCACCGTTTTCACCCACGTTTTATAAGCATCATAAGCGAGCACCTTAAAACGTGTCTTCTGACCTGATTGCAGCAAGTCATTCAGCTGAATGTGTTTTTTGCTGCTGAGATCAAACATCAAGTATTCACTATAAGGCATACCGTGAGCGCCACCAGTGAAGACATACGTGTTAATTTCAAACAACTCAACGTCATTAATGTGACCTAAGTAGTCCGGCGTTACCGTCAGACTGTAAGCCCATGAACGACCCTCAGGCATGTCTCTCAACTGCGATTTAGCAAAGTCATCGATAGCCGCTGTCACCTCTGCCTGACTGTTTATCGTCTTAATAGGCGCTGACTCAGTCGGTTTGCTGTTTACGACTAAGTGATTAATACGGGCGTTGGTAATATCATTTATCCAATCATGATTGGTCTGAAGATATTTAACCTCAATCTCTGGGCAGTTGTCTTTCTCAACACACTGCTCTTGCAGATTTTTAGGCAAAGTATAGTTCAGATAGTCAGTGCTACTAATCAGGCTGCCAGCGTTTGCGGACATAGCCATTGTCCCTAGTAGCACCCCACTCACTAGTAGACCTAACAGACGTGTAGGACTGGCGTTTATCGCTAAGCGCCCCGCCGTTTCTGGGGTTTTGATATCGAAGTGATTCGCAGCGTTCATATATCCTCTTTTATCCACATAAGACGTTACTGAATATTCTACCGTAACCATGGCAACGTATTGTAGGAACACTGTTTGTGTTTTTGAGGTGCTATTCCTACTGAGCACACCCCTAGCCTCATTCAATAGATAAATAATAGCTAATAAAAAAGACACGGCTGGCGTGTCTTAAGAGATGGCTATACATTATATTTACGGATATTAGTGCTCACGCGTACTACTAAAGGTTACTTCTGGATAACGATCTTGCATCAGCTGCAAATTAACCCGCGATGGCGCAAGATAGGTTAAATAACCACCACCATCTAGCGACAGCTGGTCGTGGGCTTTTTTCTTAAACTTAGCCAGTGCCACTTCATCATCACAGTGAATCCAGCGTACCGTGGCAATCGAGACCGGCTCAAAGATACATTGTACCTTGTACTCTTCTTTGAGACGATGCGCGACCACCTCAAACTGTAGTACACCCACCGCACCCAAGATTAAATCGTTGTTAATCTGCGGCATAAACACCTGTGTTGCACCCTCTTCACTTAACTGCTGTAGACCTTTTTGCAGCGCTTTTGATTTCAGCGGATCTTTTAGCACCACACGGCGGAACAATTCTGGGGCAAAGTGCGGAATACCGGTAAAGTTCAACTCCTCGCCTTCGGTGAAACTGTCACCGATAGAAATCGTCCCATGGTTATGAAGCCCAATAATATCACCCGGGTACGCCTCTTCTAACGCTTCACGGTCACCAGCGAGGAAGGTCAATGCATCGGCAATGCGCACGTCTTTACCCAAACGCACATGCTTCATTTTCATGCCTTTCTCGTACTTGCCTGAGCAGACGCGTAAAAAAGCAATGCGGTCACGGTGACGCGGATCCATATTTGCCTGAATCTTAAAGACAAATCCACTAAAATCTGTCTCCGTTGCTGCCACTTCACGCTCTTGCGTGGGATGGGATTTTGGCGGCGGCGCATACTTCACTAACGTATCAAGTACCATATTGACACCGAAATTGCCGAGTGCTGTGCCAAACAATACAGGCGTCATCTCACCCGCTAAAAACGCCTCAACACTGAACTCTTCTAACGCCATTTGTACCAGCTCAAGTGACTCCTCAAAGGCATCAAACATCAACGTTCCTAGACGCTCACGTATATCAGGATAATCATAGCCTTCACGGGTCTCAGCCACCGTCATCTTACCGCCATGACCTTTTTGATAAAAGTAAGTCTTATTTTCGGTCAAATGGTACACGCCGATAAAATCTTGTCCCATGCCAATAGGCCAAGTCACAGGAATACATTTAATTTTTAGCACCGCTTCGATTTCACTAAGTAGCTCTAGCGGCTCACGAATCTGACGATCGAGCTTATTGACGAATGAGATAATCGGCGTATCACGCATCCGGCAAACTTCCATCAATTTGATGGTACGTTCTTCGACACCCTTGGCACCGTCCACCATCATCAGCGCGCTATCCACAGCGGTCAAGGTACGATAGGTATCTTCACTAAAGTCGGCGTGACCGGGTGTGTCTAGTAAGTTGACGATGTGGTCTTGATAAGGAAACTGCATGACAGAGGTAGTAATCGAGATACCACGCTCTTGCTCCATACTCATCCAATCTGAGGTGGCATGACGATCTGTTTTGCGGCCTTTGACTTCACCAACCACCTGAATCGCCTGCCCCCATAACAGTAACTTTTCAGTCATGGTAGTCTTACCTGCATCGGGATGCGAGATGATGGCAAAGGTACGGCGTTTGGCAACTTCTTTGGCTAACTTTTTTGGATCTACGCTCATAGTTTTCGGCTTCAACGGTTGTGTCATTTAGAAATCAATCTAAATAAATAGAATAAATAATGAGCGTATTGTAGCGGATTTAGCAGAATGGTGCAGAATAAGCGTATAAAAAAACCCGCCCTAATCGTCAAACACAGCGTGTCAGTCGCCTTTTTGGTGGCAATTTATGACAGGGTGTTTGGCCTCGTACTTACAAATACACAGTATATGTTTACGACTGACCTATATAGGAACTTCACTAGTTTGTTATGCTAAATCCCATATTAAAATTTACCGCTTAAATATAAAAATTCAAAATATTAAAATAAAGGATGTGTTATGAAAACATTATATTCTACTAAATCTAAGGTTACTGGCGGTCGCATGGGTACAGCAACGCTAAGCGATAGTGATCTTGAAATAAACATGGCACCGCCAGGCGGCAACCAGAAGGGCAATAATCCTGAGCAGTTACTTGCTATGGGTTACGGGGCTTGTTTTGATAGCGCCTTGGGTGTGGTCAAAAAAATGGAAAGCGCAAGCTTCGGTTCAACGACTGAAACTTCTGTTGATTTGTTACAAGGTGACAATCATGAGTACAAACTTTCCGTAAAAATTCACGTCATTGCTGATAGCACTGATCTATCAGCGGACGACATTCAAAAACTGGTCGAAAAAGCCCACCAAGTTTGTCCCTATTCAAAAGCGACCCGTGGCAATATCGATGTAGAAGTCACCTCAGAAGTAAAATAAGCAGTTAGGGCTTATCTTTACAGAAAAGGTTTCGTATAAAAGAATCCAGTCAGCGCTGGATTCTTTTTTATTTTAGATTTTGGAAAACCCTAGAATATCTCGTAACGGTTAAGCAGTTCGGCACGCGCTGATTTTAGCGTTATAATAAGCACATATTTTATCTAACAGATACTAAGTGACTTTTATGAGCGATAATATGAGCGACAGTAATCACAACTCCCACCAGGCACTCGACCCCAAAGCCCTACCAAACTTTGACACCATGCCCAATGTCGCGACCATGGACACCAGTCACGTCGACAAAGACCAACCGCCTTTTATTTTGGTTGATGGCTCTTATTATCTATTTCGTACTTATCACGCTTTACCAAAAACCATGCAAAACTCGCAAGGGCTGGTAACCAATGCCATTCGTGGCACCCTCAACGCGCTGCTAAAATTGATGCGTCGTTATCATCCAACCCATATGGCCGTGTGTTTTGATACTAAGTCGCCGACTTTTCGCCATCATATGTCTGCTGATTATAAGGCAGCTCGTCCACCCATCGATGTAGAGTTGGTAGAACAGATTCCTTACATTCATCGTTTAGTGACGGCGTTAGGCATTCCGCTGTTACGCATCGAAGGCGCAGAAGCCGATGACATTATCGGCACACTGGCCCACCGTGCGGTTGAACAAGGTCATCACGTGGTCATCTCCACGGGCGATAAAGACATGATGCAGCTGGTCAATGACTGCGTGATACTAGAAGACAGCTTTACCGGTAAAGTGACGGACACCCAAGCGGTCATTGATAAGTTCGGCATCAACCCAAATCAAATGATTGATTTTTTAACTTTAATGGGTGATGCCTCTGACGGTATCAAAGGCGTGCCTGGTATCGGTAAAAAAACCGCGAAAGACCTGCTTATTGAGTACGGCACCATTGACAATATGTTAAAGCATATTGGCTTTATTAAAGGCCGCGGAGCCAAAGGTCTGATTGAGCACGCAGACGATATTCCGTTCAATGCAAAGCTGGCCACTATCGTCACGGATTTGGAGATCGGTCAAGACTGGAATGACTTAAAAATCAATACAGACCCTTGTGCCCACATAAATGAGTTGCGCGAGCTGTATGGTGAGCTTGAGTTTAGAAATGAGCTGGCATCGCTTGATCATCCCAACCATCCCGCCAATGCTAATGGAAACGGCTCGCAAAGTGTCGCTGATAGCCAAGCGGATGCCGAATCCCAAGCGCAAATCGCCAAATCGCTACAATCAACCAAGATCGACAATATCAAAGACAGTAAACATCATGACAAAGCATGGCACACTGTTTTAGATGAGCCGGCATTTGATAATTTGGTCAAATTATTAGAATCTGCGCCGCACTTCGTCATTGATACCGAGACGACCAGCGTTCACTGGCGCGAGGCACAAATCGTCGGTCTATCTTTTGCCGTACAAGCCCATGAAGCTTATTATGTACCGCTAACGCACAGCTTAGAAGGCGATGAGCTGACAGCCAAGCAACTTGACCGCGACATGGTATTGGCACGCTTAAAGCCTATTTTAGAAAACCCAAGCATTGGTAAAATCGGTCAACATCTAAAATACGATGCCCATATCCTCGCCCACTACGGTATCGACCTTATCGGTGCCATCCATGAGCAGCCAAATAACTGGGCAATGGATACCATGCTCGCCAGCTATGTGATTAATGCGGCTGTCACTCGTCATGGTATGGACGATCTGGCACGGCACTATCTGCAAACGCAAACCATCAGCTATGAAGATGTCGCTGGCAAAGGGGCGAAACAAGTCACCTTTGATCAAGTCGCCATTGATATCGCCAGTGACTACGCTTGTGAAGATGCCGATATCACTTATCAACTGTTTGACGTGTTTAGCGTCGAGCTTGCTAATGACGCCAATAATGCCAAATTACTCCATGAGCTAGAGATTCCAACGGCCCAAATACTTTGTCAAATGGAAGCGCACGGTATCCTAATCAAACGCTCATTTTTGAACGAGCTGTCCAAACGTTTTGACGAAGAAATCATTGCGCTAGAAAAACGCGCGTATGAAGTCGCTGGCGAAGCATTTAACTTAGGTTCCCCGAAACAGCTTGGTGAGATGCTGTTTGACAAACTGGGCGTCCCTGGTGGTAAAAAAACCAAGTCTGGACAATACTCAACAGGTGAGGCGGTCTTGTCAAAGATTGACCATCCATTGGTTGAAATCGTTCTTGAGTATCGCAGTCTCTCTAAGCTAAAAAGCACATACACCGATGCGCTGGATAATGTGGCAGATGCTAAGACTGATCGTGTCCATACCAGTTATCATCAAGCGTTGACCAGCACAGGCAGGCTGTCTTCTACAGACCCTAACTTGCAAAACATTCCGATCCGTACGGCCACAGGTCGACTGATTCGCCAAGCCTTTATCGCACCAGAAGGTCGCGTGATCTTGGCCGCGGATTACTCACAAATTGAACTGCGTTTGATGGCGCATTTTTCAGGCGATAGCAACCTGACTCGTGCCTTTAACGAAGGGCTGGATATTCACGCGGCCACCGCGGCCGAAGTGCTTGGAAAGGATGTCTCAGACGTGACACCAACCGAGCGCCGTAATGCCAAAGCCATTAACTTTGGACTGCTCTATGGTATGAGCGCCTTTGGCCTTGCCAAGCAGATTCAAATGAGTCGCGGTGAAGCGCAAGATTATATCGATATGTACTTTGAGCGTTATCCAGGCGTCAAGAACTATATGATCAACACGCGTACCAGCGCTTATGAGCAAGGCTATGTCGAGACGATATTGGGTCGCAAGCTCTACACGCCCGATATCACTCACAGCAATCGTATGGTCAAACAGGGCGCTGAGCGTGCTGCTATCAATGCACCGCTACAAGGCTCTGCCGCTGATTTGATTAAACTTGCCATGATTGCCGTTGATAAAGTATTACCAAAAGATCAGGCCAAAATGCTGCTACAGGTGCATGACGAATTGGTGTTTGAAGTCGATGCGGATAAAGTGGATGAGATTAGCCAGTTGATTACCGATGCGATGCAAGATGTCTTGACCACGACAGCGGTAGATAAAGGTTGGAGTGTAGACTTTGCCGTGCCGTTACTCGTTGAGACTGATAGTGGGCAAAACTGGGATGAGGCGCATTAATCGCTGATTTCAATTGGCTGAGATATAAAATGAGTGGGTTTTTTAAGTGCTCAAAAAAAGCGCAAATAAAGCCAACTCACCAGTGCTAATGCGCACTAACATAACAGTTTGGAGAGTACAGTCGATTCACTTTAAGAACGATATAAGGCGACTGGAATGCATTTTTCGCAGCCTCTGTATTAGCAGCAAGCAAGGAAAATTGATACCAGTCGCATGTCGCTATTAACGTATCAATTTTATTTTGTACTGCCTATAGTTAATCATCATACTTATGGTTAAACACGTTGTGCTGTCCAGCTTAACCTTTCCTTATGACCAGTTGGTTAATATAACTAACTGACCACAACAAATTTGGCGTTATAATAGCCGTCTATTAAATAGTATGTCATTGGATAATTTTCGATCTACGGTGAGCCTTTGCGCTCACTTTTTTATTTTTCAAAAACTAGGAGTTTCCTATTTTGGCTTCAGATGGCATCATTGAAATCCCTGGCAACTTGCTTTTGTTCGCCTGTTTGCTACGTTGCGCGCAATATCTTTGGCAGAGCCATCTTAAACAAACACGGGCTTTTTGGTTGGCTGCGGCACTGATATTTTTTACTGTGATACGCCGCGAATTGAACTACCTACCAGATTTATTTGTTCCCAGTGACTTCTCATTTCTCAGCCAATCTTATGACTGGTGGGAAGATAGCATTTTGACCGTTATTTACCTCGTTGCGCTTGGCTTGCTGGCTTACTCAAGGCATTATCTTTATGCGGTATTGAAGCGCGTTCCTGTTTCTCTTTATCTCAGTGTCACGGCATTGGCGGTAATACAATATATGGGAGAAAATGCGATTATGTTCCCTCACACTATTGGCGGTATCGTCGAAGAGCTGGCTGAAACGGTGATCTACACTATCGCTTTGGTTTATTTATGGCGATTGCACTTAAGCGCTTATAGCGGCCAATCATATAGTGATCAACCCTAGAGCGTAAGCAAACCATAACGTCCTCCGACATCACAGTAACACTTTTGCGACCCTCTTACAGACACTGGCAAAAGTTGTGTCCAACGCCTCGATGCATTTGGTCAATACCAGATTGGTGCCAACTAAGCCTTTAACATGATGTCATTACACCCCTCAAAAACTCATTATCATCTTATAAGTTTCCATGACAGCTACTCAATATGAGTGGCCGTTGTTACTTGTCCTCACACGCTCATCGCTTGCGCTGCCGCTCTATTGATAAAATTACTGTCTCTCCTCTCTATGCTCTATCGGGTCTTCTTGAGTTATTGTTCGGGCTGTCTTACATTTTTTGAACATGCTGTGACAGCATACTACTATGAGTGGTCAATATAACGCGTCACACTATTCTTGATAAACAAATCTTGATAAACAAAACCAATAATAACCATCGATAGTAAGGAACCCATTATGGACAACTCAAAAACCCCACTACCAAAAGAGATGGATCAAATTGATGGCAATGCCCGTCGCAACAATGACAATAACGATGTCACTCTAGATAACCAAGACAACCAGTTAGTCGATTTAGACAACCCTATGCTACATACAACTGATGATGACGACGTGATTGATAACAGGGCAGGTTTTGATAATTCAGAAGTCGGCACGGATGCAACTCAAGGTTTGACGCCCATACATCGTCAGAATATCGATGAAGCACGTGTTGATGAGGTGTTGGTTCAAGACAACCTTGATGACAGTGACTATCCAGATGTGGTAGACATCGCGGATAAAGAGGCGGCAGAACGTAGTAATGATGATGATTTTTAATAAAGCCACTTAAACCATTTTTTGGGTTTAGGCGTGTGTGCCTTATTTGCAACATAAAAGCCCCTTTACTGCTGTTAAAGGGGCTTTTGATACGATAAAAAACGTAACTATTTACGCCCAGCCTTCTAACGTTCCCGCCCAGCCTTGTACTAAGGGCACACTTAGGGCTTCGAGCAAATCAATGTGAGCCTCATCAAGGTTTAGTGCTGGAATATAATGATACTCTTGCCCGCCCGCATTTAAAAAGTTATCACGGTTTTCAATCGCCAGCTCTTCTAACGTCTCGAGGCAATCCGCTGAAAATGCAGGACTGATGACTTGTACCGAACGTACCCCTGATTTACCCCAATCCTCTAGCACCACATCGGTATAGGGCTTGACCCACTCTTGTTTGCCAAAGCGTGATTGAAAGCTAATAATCCACTCATCTTCTTGCAAACCAAGCGCGTGCGCCACTTGTGCGGCCGTACATTTGCAACGACTAGGGTATGGATCCCCTTTATCCGCATAAGGTTGCGGGATACCATGAAAGCTAAACATGAGCTTATCAGGCTTGCCATGCTCTGCTTGAAAACGACGTACCGAATCGGCCAGTGCTTGAATGTACAGCGGGTGGGCAAAGTAATCTTTAACAATCGTATAGTTTGGCAAGTTGCGTTGTTTTAGCGTCCACTTAGTAAGCGCATCATATACCGCCCCACCTGAAGAAGCCGAATACTGCGGGAACAAAGGCAAGATGACGAAATGGTCAACCCCTTCACCGCGCAACGTATCCATCACCTCAGGCAGTCCAGGATTACCATAGCTCATCGCTGGATGTACAGAGACACGAAAGGGGCCCGCACTATCCGCCAAACGCGGCGCTAACAACTCAACTTGGCGCTTTAGTATCTTACGAATCGGCGAGTCCCCCTCCCAAATGCTGGCATAAGCCTTTGCCACGCGTTTAGGGCGACTGGGCAAGACAAACAGGTTTAGAATAATCGCCCACAAGAACTTTGGGATTTCAATCACCCGTGGGTCTGACAAAAACTGTTTTAGGTAACGACGCACCGCAGGCGCGGTCGGCTCATCAGGTGTACCAAGGTTAACTAATAGGACGGCGATACGGGGTGGCAGTTCAGGTTTCATAGCAGCACTGTTTTAGAAGTAGGTTAATTAGAGAAAAACATGGGATCATGTCAAAGATTAGCAGATAAAAGATTGTTAAGTCATTATTGAATGAACGCCCGATTAGTGTAGCATTTTATCCCTTAACAACGCATGAGAAAAGTTCACTTATATCGTATGATACTCGATCACTATTCTCTATCACCCACCATTATCTATCTATTATACAGTCACGATAAAAACTCGGCTCAAAAGATGTCCCTCGAAGGTTGTACTCATATGCGCATCACCATACAATAGGCAAGCGCGTTGTAGTAAACAAAGTGTAGGTAAAAAACGTAGGTAAAAACAATGTCGGCAACACAGCCTATCGACATATTGCCATTTTATTTTATTGATGATTGTTGTCTTGCGAGGTAGCTTTGAACGCACGCCCTGATAATACCAGTGACCAGCTCCCAAAAGATGAAGCTGATTTGACTAGCCAAGTGAACACTGTTGGCTCAGTTGGAGTCGTCACGCCCGAAATTTTTCACTTCCCTGAGCCATTAACCTTAGAGTGCAATCGTACCCTGCCCTCGTTTGACTTGATCGTCGAAACTTATGGCACGCTAAACCACGATAAGTCGAATGCCATACTTATTTGTCATGCGCTGTCAGGCAGCCATCATGCGGCAGGTTTTCATAGTGCCGATGACAAAAAAGCTGGCTGGTGGGACAACATGATTGGCCCAAATAAAGCCATCGACACCAATCAATTCTATGTGGTGTGTGTCAACAATATCGGTAGCTGTTTTGGCTCCACAGGCCCCACAACGATCAATCCAGACCGCGTCAGCTCAGACGAGCATCATTTAGACAAACCACATACAAGTGATCATAACGAAGCTCAAGTTTATGGGCCTGATTTCCCTTTGGTTACCATTAAAGACTGGGTAAAAACCCAAGCCATGCTGTCAGACCGCCTAGGCATTGATATTTGGCACGCCATCGTTGGTGGCTCAATGGGCGGGATGCAAGCGCTACAATGGTCGGTTGATTACCCAGATAGGCTCAAGCGCTGTGTGGTGATTGCCAGTACCCCCAAGCTGTCCGCACAAAATATCGCCTTCAATGAAGTCGCGCGTCAGTCCATTCTCTCTGATCCTGACTTCAAAGACGGACGCTACTTACAAGCAGGCACTTATCCTCGTCGTGGCCTGATCCTAGCGCGCATGGTCGGACATATCACCTATTTGACCGATGACGCCATGAAAGCCAAATTCGGCCGTGATTTAAAATCCGGCAAGTTTATGTATGGCTACGATGTCGAGTTCCAAGTCGAAAGCTATCTACGCTATCAGGGCGAACGCTTTAGCGAAAACTTCGATGCCAATACGTATTTGCTAATGACCAAGGCGCTAGATTACTTTGATCCGACGCGTGATTATCCAGCAGCACTGGCAACAGAATCGACAGAACCATTAGTCCCACTTGAGGACTCAATTGGCGCATCAGTCGAGGCCACCAAAAAAGCCACTCAAAATGCGCTAGAAGAGACGGTAACCGCGATAGATGAGGGCGAGAATAACCGTCAGCAAGAGCTTAACGCACTTAAAGCCGCCTTTGCCCACACCCAGTGCCAATATTTGGTTGTGTCATTCACCACTGACTGGCGCTTTGCCCCAGAGCGCTCACAAGAGATTGTCGATGCGCTGATGGCCACTGGTAAGCCGGTCAACTACATTAATGTCGATGCACCGCACGGTCATGACTCATTCTTATTTGATATTCCGCGTTATATGGGCGCCGTCAAAGGCTTTTTAACCGCGCCATTTATAACAGGTAGCCTACCGAAAAACAGCCGCGGCAACAATCATCAGAAAACAGGAGCGCGCTCATGAGAATGGACCATCAGTTGGCTGAGCGTTGGATTGCCCCGCACTCACACGTGCTTGACTTGGGCTGCGGTAATGGTGAGCTGCTCGCGCACTTGCAACAAAACCGCGGTGTGACGGGGTATGGGCTAGAGATTGATGAAGAAAAAATCAATGACGGCATTGCCAAGGGTCTATCTATTATTGAGCAAGATCTCAATGATGGTTTAGCACGTTTCGCTGATAACAGCTTTGACACTGTCGTTATGGCCCGTGCACTACAAGCGGTAAAATCACCAGATGTATTATTGCTTGATATGCTGCGGGTGGCTCGCGAGGCCGTCATTACCTTTCCTAACTTTGCTCACTGGCAAAACCGCCTACACTTGGGACTAAAAGGTCTCATGCCCGTCTCAGAAGCACTGCCTTATGAATGGTATAACACCCCAAACATTCATCTGTGTACCTTTAAAGATTTTGAGCAGCTATGTGCCAAGCACGATATTCATATCATCAACCGCTTTGCGGTCAGTGACTCTGAGAAAGGTCACACGACTCTGATGAAGTCATTGATACGACAAGCTCCCAATCTGTTGGCCGATGTGGCGATTTACCGTGTCACCAAACAACAGCCAAAATAATCCAAGGGTTTATTAATGGACATGCAGCGGCTCCATAAGGACAATTTTTAACCTTAACACGGTATTAATCCTTTATTGCGCTTAAGTAACTCTATGATTTTATTGAGGACAATGAAGTACAAATAGGAATTAAATCGTGTAATTAGTATTTGAGTTTCGTAAGTTTGGGTGTTAAGCTAGCAAAATAGTGTCAATCGCACCGTGTTTTTGGCCGTTTATCGGTTGAATGAAGACCGTCTGCCATGACTTTATGCGTTGTCACACTACAATGATGAATGATATTGCTAATAATTAGGTAAGTTGCTAAAGCAAGATTTCACCTAATTGTTATCACCGTCTAAACGGATTTGACGGTACAACTTTTTCTTTTGCTTATTAACTGCCTAATTTTGGAGCTGCTATGAAATTATTAAAAGCTGCGTTGTTTACTGCCTTATTTTCTTGTGCCGGTATTGCCAACGCTGAGTTAATATCAAACGTACCACTGGACACGTCACGCTTTGAGCTGATGCCTATTAGCGAGCTATCTAATCGTGCGGCTCAAGGTAATGACCATGCTCAGTTTTACCTAGCCAAGCGTTTGCAAAAAGGTGAAGGGGTTGCCCAAAACACGCAACAAGCGATACAGTGGTACACCAAAGCAGCAAACCAAGGCGTCGCTCCTGCTCAATTGAACCTTGCCATCATGTACTTGCGCGGTGAAGGTGTCCAACCAAACTTGCAACAAGCCCGTGTTTGGTTAGAGAAAGCCGCCATGCGTGGCGATAACCGTGCTAGCTATACGCTTGCGTTGTTAGACGAAAAGCAAAAAAATCTTGTCGATGCGTATAAATGGTACGACTTGGCTGCCCGTGATGGTATGCTCGATGAAAAAGTGCGCAACAAAGCCCGCGGCAAAATCGGTCAGTTGGCATTGAACTTATCAAGTGCAGATATCGCGAGCGCCCGCAACCAAGCGGATACTTGGTTCCAAAGTAAGTAAACTCAAATCTTACGCCAAGAATATAAAAAAGCTCAGTATTTTACTGGGCTTTTTCGTTTTTTAGCGTTCCTTCAAATGCTTTGATGCCTATAGAATATTTTAATAAAATCGCCAACATATTCTAAAAATTTGCTACACTACGCGCGCATTGGCCAATTCCACAATTGCACCAATGTTTTATCACTTCAAAAAACTTAACGTATTGCACTAGGTTTGCGACCTAGCCAGCAGGAGAAAGACATGAGCACGACCCAAGATAGCAATATCCAAAATACCACTGTAACTGATGATAAGTCAGCCCCCGCCTACGATAGCGTCACTAATAATATCGTTGTGGCCGCCCTTTATAAATTCACGCGCTTTGCTGATTTTGAGCAATACCGCGAGCCAATTTTAAACACTATGCTCGATAACGAGGTCAAAGGCACCTTGTTAATCGCAAGCGAGGGCATTAACGGTACGATTTCTGGCACACGTCAAGGTATTGATAATGTCCTTGAGTATCTACGTAGCATCGAAGCCATTGGCAGCTTTACCTTTAAAGAGTCTTATACCGACGCCCAGCCTTTTTATCGCACCAAGGTCAAGCTCAAAAAAGAAATCGTGACTATGGGCGTAGAAAACATCGACCCATTACAGTCAGTCGGTCGTTATGTGAAGCCTAGTGAGTGGAATGCGCTAATCTCAGATCCAGACGTTATTCTCATTGATACGCGAAACGACTATGAGGTAAAAATCGGTACGTTCCAAAATGCCGTCAACCCCAATACGGAAACTTTCCGCGAGTTTCCAGAATATGTGGCAAAAGAGCTCGACCCAACTAAGCATAAAAAAGTTGCGATGTTCTGTACGGGCGGTATCCGCTGTGAAAAGTCCACCGCTTATATGCGTGAGCAAGGGTTTGAAGAGGTCTATCATTTAGAAGGCGGTATCTTAAAGTATCTAGAAGAAGTCCCGGCCAGTGACTCTATGTGGCAAGGCGACTGCTTTGTCTTTGATAATCGCGTTTCGGTCAATCATAACTTAGAAAAAGGCAGCTATGAGCAATGTTTTGCCTGCCGTATGCCCATCACTGCCAATGACATGCAAAGCCTTGCCTATGTTAAAGGCGAGTCATGCCCGCACTGTATCGATAAAGCCACCGATGAGCAAAAAGCCCGGTTCCGTGAGCGTGAGCATCAAATGCAGTTAGCCAAAAAACGTGGCGAAGCCCACATTGGTAGCGACGTCATCGATGTAATAGAAAAACGCAAAGCAGCTAAAATTGAAGCCCGCCTGCAAGCAGAAGCGGCCAATCATATCAAAGCTGACTAGGCTATCGCCTGATGCCATAAAAAAAGAGATGCCCTAGTACATAGAGCATAGAGCATCTCTTTTTTAATACCAGTTTTTCATGAGGAGTTGTAGATTCAGGCAATCAGCGCTGTTATTAGAATAAAATACGCACGCGGATCGTTTCTTCTACGTCTTTTAATTGATCTAGCGCGGCTGTTGAGTCATTGTAGTCGACATCCATGACCAAATAACCGACATCGCCTTCTGTCATTAGGCTCTGTGCGAGGATGTTAATCCCTGCTTCAGCAAACAGGCGGTTGATCTGTGACAATACGCCCGGTACGTTTTTATGAATATGGAGCAGACGATGCGAGTTTTCTTTAAACGGAACAGAAACCTCTGGGAAGTTGACAGCAGTCGCGGTATCGCCTTGATCAGAATATCTGACAAACTTATCAGCTACTTCTAGACCAATATTGGCCTGCGCTTCTTGCGTTGAGCCACCGATATGCGGCGTCAAGATGACATTATCAAACTTACGCAGTGGTGATTCAAACTCTTCATCAGCTGATTTTGGCTCTTTTGGGAACACGTCAATTGCCGCGCCCAATATCTTTCCAGACTCAAGTGCCGCCGCCAGATCGTCGATCTCGACACACGTACCGCGAGCGGCATTGATAAAGTAGCTGCCCTCTTTCATTTGCGCGAACTGCTCCGCTTTCATCATGTAACGCGTGCTTGGCACATCAGGGACGTGCAACGTCACGATATCAGCCGTTGATAGCAGCTCCTCTAAGCTGCCTACTTGTACGGCATTGCCCAGTGGCAGTTTGGTCACGGCGTCATGATAGATGACTTTCATACCAAAACTTTCTGCCAACACAGACAACTGCGAGCCAATAGAGCCATAACCGACGATACCGATGGTTTTACCACGCACTTCATGTGAGTTGGTCGCAGACTTGCCCCAGCCGCCGCGATGGACGGTTGCATTTTTTTCAGGGATACCGCGGTATAGCATGATGGCTTCAGCCAATACCAGCTCAGCCACTGAACGGGTGTTAGAGAATGGCGCGTTAAAGACTGGGATACCTAGATCACGAGCCGCGTCTAAGTCTACTTGGTTGGTACCGATACAAAAGCAGCCAATACCGATCAGCTTGTGTGCGTGCTCAAGGACGTCACGTGTCAGCTGCGTACGCGAGCGAATGCCGATAAAATGCGCATCTTTAATTTTTTCGATCAGCTCATCTTTATCTAAGGCGTGACTGATATTCTCAATATTATGATAACCAGCTCCTTCTAGTACTTTTAACGCATTGTCATGCAGGCCTTCGAGCAATAAAAACCGGATTTTGTCTTTTTGTAGTGATAACGCCATATGAGAACTGTCCTATAATTGCTTATAAAATTATCTAAGGGATAATCTATGATGAATGAAACGAAAACAGTCTAGATATCTTACACAAAATCGGGCGCTGATGTTAGCAGATTAGATGAATTATTGATTATCAAGCCTGAAAACTTTTTATGCTATAGTGAATTATTTTGTTCAACATTGATTGCATTGCTTTTTCCTACTGACGCTCAACTATGGACACTCAATCGTGTCATTCTATAGTTGCTCGCGAACGAATGTGCAGTTATACCCACACAATTATGTAAACATCGTTATATGTGTTTCGTTAGAGACATTTAGCGATATAATATTCCCTTTCATGCATCGCGCTTCCGTTATTACTGAGATTTGACCATGACTTCTTTATCTAGCCAAAGCCCTTCTGAAACCAATACCGCTGCTGTCCAAATTGTTTTAAACACTCTACTCGACACCCATCAGTTTGACCCCGCCCAAATCAAAACTGACCTTGAGAGCTTAGAACATTGGGGCAAAGACTGGACCAAACACTTTGCGCCAGCCGCTGCTGCCATCGTCTTTCCAAAGACCACCGAGCAAGTACAAGCCATCGTCCTCCTTGCCAATGAGCACAATGTCGTTCTAACCCCAAGTGGCGGTCGTACTGGTCTGTCTGCAGGCGCCGTCGCGGCCAATGGCGAGATAGTCGTCAGCATGGATAAAATGAACCGGATCGGCCAGTTTTATCCTGCCGATCGCATGGTTGAGATTGAAGCAGGCGTGGTCACTGAGCAATTACAACAATTCGCCGAATCAAAAGATCTGTACTACCCCGTTGACTTTGCCTCAGCCGGCTCCAGTCAAATGGGTGGCAATATCGGCACCAATGCAGGCGGTATCAAAGTTATTCGCTACGGTATGACCCGTCAATGGATCATGGGACTCACCGTCGTCACCGGTCGTGGCGATATCTTGCAGCTTAATCGCGGTATGGTCAAAAATGCCACCGGTTATGACTTGCGCCAATTGTTTATCGGTAGCGAAGGCACGCTAGGGCTAGTCACCCATGCCCAAATCAAGCTGGAACGTCAGCCGCAAGACTTAAACGTCATGGTACTTGGCATGGACAGCTTTAACGATGTGATGAATGTCCTATCGGCGTTTCAAGCGCAGATTGATTTGACCGCGTTTGAATTCTTTGATGATGTCGCGATTGATAAACTCATGGCCCACGGTCAAGTCCAAGAGCCATTTGAATCACGTACCAAGTTTTATACGCTGCTAGAGTTTGAAGCGCCATACGAGCCGATCATGGATAAAGCCATGGCCATATTTGAGCACTGCATGGAGCAAGGCTGGGTCGTCGATGGGGTGATGAGCCAAAGCCTCGCACAAGCTGAGGAGCTCTGGAAACTGCGCGAATACATCTCTGAGACCATCTCAGTATTCACCCCTTACAAAAACGATGTGTCTGTACTCATCAGCTATGTGCCTGAATTTATCACTGAGATTGATCACATCGTCAGCAGTAACTATCCTGACTTTGAAGTCTGCTGGTTTGGCCATATCGGTGATGGTAACTTGCACCTAAACATCTTAAAGCCTGAAAACATGAGTAAAGACGACTTCTTTAGCGAATGTCAGATCGTCAATAAGTATGTGTTTGAGACGGTACAAAAATATGGCGGTTCTGTGTCTGCTGAGCACGGGGTGGGTATGACTAAAAAGCCGTATCTACACTATAGCCGCAGCGAGACTGAAATAGACTACTTACGTGACATTAAAAAAGTCTTTGACCCAAACAACATTATGAATCGGGGTAAGATTTTTGATATTTAACTGACCGTCTTCTCATGAGCCTGACATAAAAAAGACGCTAAACTGCAAAAGTTAGCGTCTTTTTTTACACGTTTGAGCTTATAAATACAGCAGTACCAAGGCCGCAATAAGTAGGGCACTTAAAAAGCCTTGGACGATTAAAAAGGCTTGATGCGGTGCGGCAATATGACGACACAGGTTGCCCAGCGCACTTTAAGTAATGCCAAGACGTGCGCTTTCTCACCTTCGATACATTGCAAAAAGTGACCACTGCCATAACATAAGACACCTGTGATATCCGAATAAACAAAAGGTGTTAACTCACAAAAACGTAGCAAATAGTTACCACGTTAGACTGTCATTGATCAGGCAGCTTGTTATGATATCGAACAAAACAAAGGGGGCTAAAGACACAGCCTTGCCAACTTGAGTACCGCCCCACACATATACTTGATACCACCAAAACCAGTCCAGTAGAGTCCCACAACAGGAAAATTATGAGTAAAATAGAAAAATTAGATGATTTTCATCTTACGATCGCTGAAATCAAGAAAAAAGACTATCCGCAATTAAAAGCACTGATGGACCGTGTCTATGTAAACTTAGGCGGTGCGTGGTCAAAGAACACCATTCACGCCTTAATTGATGCTTTCCCTGAAGGCCAGATTGCATTATTTGATCACGATCAACTGATTGGTATCGTCCTATCCATGCGTGTGGATTATGCTAAGTTTTCAAACCCGCATACCTACGATGATCTGATTGGACAAAAAGAAATTATCAGAGACAATCCAGAGGGTGATGCTATCTATGGGTTGGACGCCTTGATTGACCCTGAATATCGCGGTTATCGCCTAGGTCGTAGGCTTTATGATGCCCGTAAAGAGCTTTGTCGCCAGCTTAACTTCCGCGCTATTTTGGCAGGTGGCCGCATTCCTAATTACCATAACCACCAAGACCTCACCCCTGGCGAATATATTGACGCCGTGGCAGCTCGGGAAATACATGATCCTGCGCTGTCGTTTCAATTATCGAACGGCTTTATCGTCAAGCGCATCTTGACCGCTTATTTGCCCGATGACAAACAATCCAAAGGGTTTGCGACTTTACTTGAGTGGGCAAATATTTATTATGAGCCACAAGATTACAAGCCTAGTACGCGTAAGTCTGAAGTGCGTATTGGTGGTATTCAATGGCAAATGCGTGAGGTCGAATCACCTGAGGAATTATTACAACAAGTCGAGTTTTTTGTCGATGTGATGGCAGACTACAACTCAGATTTTGCTTGCTTACCAGAATTCTTTAACGCGCCATTAATGGGTTTGTGTGAATCGACGGATCAAAACATCGCTATTCGATTTTTGGCAGGTTATACCGAATGGTTCAAAAATGAGATTTCGCATTTAGCAGTCAGCTATAACGTCAACGTGATCACTGGTTCCATGCCATTACTCGATGAAGACGATACTTTGTACAATGTGAGTTATCTGTGTCGCCGCGATGGTACGGTTGAAGAACAACGCAAAATTCATATCACGCCGCACGAGCGTAGCGCTTGGGTCATCGAAGGCGGTGATGAGGTCAAAGTATTCGATACGGATGCTGGACGTATTGGTATCTTGGTCTGCTATGATGTTGAATTCCCAGAGCTTGCCCGCCTACTCGCGCTTGATGACATGGATATTTTGTTCGTCCCTTTTTGGACAGATACCAAAAACGGTTATCTGCGAGTGCGCCACTGTGCACAAGCACGGGCGATTGAAAACGAATGCTATGTCATGATTTGCGGCTCAGTGGGTAACTTACCGCAAGTTGAGAGCTTGGACATTCAGTACGCACAGTCGTCTGTTTTCTCACCATCAGACTTTGCCTTCCCCCATGATGCGATTATGGCAGAAACGACCCCCAATACTGAAATGATCTTCTTCTCAGACGTGAATTTAGATAAGCTTACCCACGTCCGTAACGAAGGCTCGGTACATAATTTACTTGATCGCCGTGATGATTTGTTTAGCTTAAAATGGAAGCGAAAAGCCAAAATTCCAGCGAGCAAATTAACTGATGAAGAGCGCCGTGAAAACTCAGGCAGCGTACTGACCGGTGATCCGTTACAAAACCGCGCCAAAAAACCCTAATCGGTTAAGATAAGACATCTATCATAAATCGTATTGATAACACGGCTGATCACTCAGCCGTTTATTTTTATCTATAGTCAACTCGACATAAAAAAGCAGCCATGATGACTGATATCAAAAAGAAAAAAGACAAACCTAAAAAAACACCAACACAAAAGGCGTGGTCTGTCTGTAGAACCATACTATTATACGGTCTGGTATTCGCGGTGATTTATACGGCGTTTAATTGGTGGCGCCAACCGGTCATGCCAGCCAACCCGCAGCTACAGTTAACAGACTATCAAGGACAACCGGTTGATTTAGCAGCGCTGAGTCGCGAGCAACCAACGCTGGTATATTTTTGGGGGACGTGGTGTCCCATTTGTCGTGTTACCTCTCCCACGATAGACAAACTTGCGGCACAAAACCATTATCCCATCGTCACTATTGCGATCAAATCCGGTTCCGACCAAGAACTCCATCGCTACCTTACTGAAAACAACTATCGTTTTACCACAGTAAACGACCAAGAGGGCCGTGTCTTTGCTGACTGGCAAGGGCAAGTGACGCCGTCCTACGTCATTTTAAAAGAGGGTGAGATGGCACAAGGTTTGACAGGGATTCAGCCCCTGTGGTCATTGAAGTTACGATTGTGGTTGTCGTCCATTTTTTAACGTTTAACCAATTTTTTGGCGGTTATAAATAAACCCTCAACAAGGTCACACGTATGACGTGATAAGTGACATATCCCTGAGATAAACAGTTGATTTTGGGCAAAATACGCGCGACACTGGTCAGCCCTTTTTACCCTACCCTTTTTGTCATATAATAGCTGCCGTTATCATTGCACCTATTTAATGTATTTTTATCACGGTGTTTTGTGGCTGATAAACGTATTTTATGTTGCATTCGTCTCGTTAGCATTTATTATTGACGTAACGGGGCTGATAAATAGCATATCGCGGCCTAACCTTACAGTCACAGCACCACTAAATAAAGACGCTAACGGTCTGTGCTACTGGTAAAATCTTTTAGCTTGCGGTTCGCAAACATGACAGAGGTGGCAAACGTTTTATCGCATACACACCATAGCACCTTTAAAGCGTTTTAACCCTATTAGCAAAAAAACGCCTAGGCACGTTGAAACGATCAGCTAAGCGTTGCCTTAAATTTTACATCCGATTGTACACTGACCTTTTAATCCAATCCTAACCTACCTTTTAAAAAGACACCTTTATGACTGATAAAAGTACTGATACACCAAGCCACGATTATAAAGACACCCTAAACCTTGCCGACACGCCATTTGCGATGCGTGCAAATCTTGCTAAGCGCGAGCCTGATTGGCTGGCGGCGTGGGAAGCGGATGACGTGTATGGCAAAATTCGTCAGGCACGAGCGGGTGCGCCCAAGTACATTTTGCACGATGGCCCTCCATACGCCAACGGTCAGATTCACTTAGGTCACGCGGTCAATAAAGTACTCAAAGACATTATCGTCAAGTCCAAAACACTATCAGGTTTTGATGCGCCATACGTGCCTGGCTGGGACTGTCATGGTCTGCCAATCGAGCAAAAAGTCGAAGCCAAGGTCGGCAAAGTTGGCCAGAAAGTCTCGGCCACTGAGTTTCGTGGTCTTTGCCGTGAGTACGCCAGCACACAGATTGAATTGCAAAAAGCGGATTTTAAGCGCCTAGGCGTGTTTGGTGATTGGGACAATCCTTATCTAACGATGAACTTTCATCAAGAAGCCAACATCGTACGTGCGCTTGCCAAAATTCATGAAAACGGTCATGTGACCCGCGGTATGAAGCCCGTCAACTGGTGCTTGGACTGTAGCTCTGCCTTGGCAGAAGCTGAGGTCGAATACCAAGATAAAGTCTCAGATGCCATCTATGTCAGCTTTGATGTGCTTGGCACTGATAAGGTTGGCGCTTTGGCTAATGTTGAAAGCCGTATTGCCGCTGTTATCTGGACGACGACGCCATGGACATTGCCTGCCAACCAAGCCATCTCGGTACATCCTGAGCATGACTATAGCGTGGTTGCCACTTCAAGGGGCAATTTGCTGTTGGCGGCTGATTTGGTTGAAACCGCACTGACTGAGCTTAAGTTGGACAACAAAGGTATCCTTGCGACTGTAGCCGGACGCGAGCTTGAAGGGCTGCGTGCCCAGCACCCACTGATTGCAGAGCGTCAAGTACCACTTATCTTAGGCGATCACGTGACCACTGACAGTGGTACAGGTCTCGTGCATACCGCGCCGGGTCATGGTTTGGACGATTATATTGTGGGTCTTAAGTACAATTTACCCGTTGAAAACCCAGTAAGCGGTACAGGCGTTTATTTAGACAGCGCAGCGGTATTTGCGGGTGAGCATATTTATAAAGCCAATCCAAAAATCATCGCAGCCTTACACGACAACGGTCACTTAATCAGCCACACCAAGATTGAACACAGCTATCCACATTGCTGGCGTCACAAGTCGCCGATTATTTTCCGCGCCACGCCGCAGTGGTTTATCAACATGGAAACCAAAGGGTTACGCGAGCGAGCACTTGCTGATATTCCATCCGTCAATTGGACGCCAGCATGGGGCCAAAACCGTATTGAAGCGATGATGACGGGTCGCCCTGACTGGTGTATCTCCCGCCAGCGCACGTGGGGCGTGCCGATTACCTTCTTTACCCACAAAGAAACGGGTGAGCTACATCCAAACACGCTAGAGCTGATGGAAACGGCCGCGCAAAAAATCAATGAAGGCGGCGTGGAAGCGTGGTTTGATGCCAGCTGTGAAGATTTCTTAGGTAGCGAAGCCGCTGACTATGACAAAGCCACAGATACGCTCGACGTGTGGTTCGACTCTGGTACGACGCACTTTGCAGTACTTGAACAGCGTGATGAGCTGACCAATCCTGCCGATATGTACTTAGAAGGCTCTGATCAACACCGTGGCTGGTTCCAAACGTCACTACTAACGTCTGAAGCCATGTACGAGCGTCCGCCCTTTAAACAAGTACTGACGCATGGTTTTGTCGTTGATGAAAACGGCCGTAAGATGAGTAAGTCACTGGGCAATATCATCACCCCGCAAGAAGAGATCAATAAAACGGGCGCAGATATGCTGCGTTTATGGATTGCCTCAAGCGACTATCGCTATGAGATGAGCGCTGGTAAAACGGTGTTTAAAGGGGCAATCGATATGTATCGCCGCATCCGTAATACGCTCCGTTTCTTACTTGCCAACACCGATGACTTTGATCCAACGACCAACAGCGTTGATATCAATGAGCTTGTAAGCTTGGATAAATTTATCCTTGAGCGCGCGCAAACGGTACAAGCGCAAATCATTAGTGCGTATGATGCGATGGACTTTCACCAAGTCACGCAACATGTGACGGCGTTTTGTTCGCAAGATTTGGGCAGTTTCTATTTAGATATTATCAAAGATCGTCAATACACCACCCAGACTGATGGGCAGCCCCGTCGCTCTGCGCAAACGGCTATTTATCATATCGCTCATGCCTTGATTCGCTGGATCACACCGATCTTGTCATTCACGGCGCAAGAGGCTTGGGAAGTATTGAATCAACGTGATACGGCTAAAGGTGGCTACGTCTTCACTCAGGAATGGTATGAGTTCCCAGAGTTTGAGCTCAGTGCCATCAGCAACGATGACTGGCAACGTATTATGCTGGCCAAGGACATGGTAAATAAACATATCGAAACCGCACGTGGCGAAAAAATCATCAATGCCAACTTATCTGCCGATGTGAGCCTATATGCTGAGGGTTCGATGTTTGAAAGCCTAGCCAAGCTGGGTGAGGAGCTGCGTTTCGTCCTGATTACCAGTAGTGCCACATTACAGCCCATGAGCGCGGCCCCTGCTGACAACGTTGCTCTAGATGAGCAAGCCGACAGCGATACAGAAGCAACCGTAGAGTTAGTGGTGGATGTTAGTGCCGCCACGGGTACCAAATGCGTACGCTGTTGGCACATCCGTGATGATATCGGCACAGATAGCGCACATCCTGAGATCTGCGCGCGCTGTGTGACCAATGTCAGCGGTGATGGCGAGGTGCGTCACTATGCCTAACTCAACGGGTCCGTCAGAAAATAACCAGCCGCGTGTAGAAGTCGATCATTCTCCCAAGCCTGCGCATGCGACCACGGGCAGCTCAACAACGCCGAGAAGTCGCTTGACCAAAACGCCGAAAATGATTGCTAATGGTCGACGCGCGTTTATGTGGTATTTGTTGTCCCTAGTCATTATTGTGATCGATCAATGGACAAAATGGTTGGCTGAAACCAAACTGACCTTTCATGAGCCAGTGCCAGTGATTGAACCTGTTCTTAACTGGACACTCGCCTACAACTATGGTGCGGCCTTTAGCTTTTTGGCAGATGCAGGTGGTTGGCAAAAATGGTTCTTCTCAGGCTTGGCGCTGGTCATGTCGCTGTTTTTAATCATCTATCTGGTGAAAACGCCTCGCAAAGCCACGCTACTCTCTTTTGGACTGGCGTTGGTGCTTGGCGGTGCAGTGGGTAATTTAATTGACCGCTTGCTACATGGTCACGTGATTGATTTTATTCATGTGCACAATGCCGACGTTTGGCATTATCCGATTTTTAATATCGCTGATATGGGTATTAGTATCGGTGTGGCACTGATTGTCATTGACATGCTGTTTTTGGAAAAGAAGCGCAGCATTTAACGCTTATTACTCTAGATAATGCTGTGAATAAAGGCGGGTGACGTGTACGTGACCCGCCTTTTTGCCATCTATCTTTTTAACTGTATAGTCTAAGCTACGATCTTATGACGCCCAAACACCAGTCTCTGTACGAATTGGGTGGGTATATTTGTATAAAGTAATCACTGAGGTTCGCCTTTTGTGAACGCAACTTTTTTAAAAAGTACAACTTATTATACTCACACCATATACAAGTAAACGCTAGAAAATCATTTAGAATATATGAGAAAAGGCGAAGACAAAATAAGTAAAAGGATATTCTCTATGTTACCTGCTCACCCAAACCCTGTTTTTCAAAAA
The DNA here is from genome assembly GCF_021023115.1 of Psychrobacter sp. CCUG 69069. Taxonomy (NCBI): domain Bacteria; kingdom Pseudomonadati; phylum Pseudomonadota; class Gammaproteobacteria; order Moraxellales; family Moraxellaceae; genus Psychrobacter; species Psychrobacter sp. CCUG 69069. Next base: position 55,667 of record NZ_QQAI01000003.1, on the reverse strand, counting down.
AGAATAACCATTTTCGATGCAGCGAATAACGAGCACACAATCACTAGAAAGTCAGTCACTTTATCCGTGTTACAAGCAGACATCACCACGCTAAACGTTGATGCCATTGTCAATGCTGCCAATTCAAGCTTATTAGGCGGTGGCGGTGTGGACGGTGCGATTCATCGAGCCGCAGGCCCTGAGCTGCTTAAATACTGCCGCACGTTGAATGGCTGTCCGACAGGCGATGCCAAAATAAGCCCAGCGTTTAATTTGCCGTCTCAGTATGTCATTCATACTGTCGGCCCTGTTTGGCATGGTGGCAATCGAGATGAAGAGGCACTGCTTGCCAGTTGTTATCAAAAATCTCTCGCAATAGCGACTGAGCAAAATCTGACGAGTATCGCCTTTCCCTCCATCAGTACAGGCGTCTATGGTTATCCACTAGATAAAGCCACTGAAGTAGCAATTGACGCCGTACAGGCCTATATAAAAGGCTATGAATCAGAAGATAAACAAGCATCCAACCTCCCAATTCGTGAGGTGATTTTTTGCTGTTTTTCGGATAAAGCGGCAACCGTTTATAAGCAATTATTAGAGAAGGAAGAATAAGTAAACTTGCATAATCGAGCCGCTATCAAATAAATATAGTGCTACTGAGATAAATTTTACGCAGCCTCTATCTGCGCAGGCACAGCAAGCAAGGAAAATTTATACCAGTCGCACGTCGCCTTCAATGTAACGATTTCATATCGAACTGATTATGTCATCGATAATGTCTACAAGATGCCGTCTAAAAACGCCAAGCCGTCACCCGCTAAAATAAACAACAACCCTGCCATATTGATGACCACGGTCAAGTAATAGGTGAGTCGAAACTCAGGCTTTTGTGACTTATGACGCAAATAAGTCTGCGCGACCATTGCCCCAACCCAACCGCCAAGGGCACTAAGCAGATGCAGCGTTGATTCAGGCGTTCGCCAATCGCCGCTTTGAGCAGCGGCTTTGTCTTTGGCGTACATCGCATAGGTTATGACTCCCAATGCCGCGTACCAAGCAATGACCAGCCAACTCAGTTTATGAGTGACCGCCAATAAAATTAACACGCCATAGAATCCAATGCCTAAGAACAAGCGTTTCTTTTGCCCTGCTTCAAAGTCCGCTTGAGCGCTACGCTTTGTATTACGCTGACGGATTTGCTGATTTTTTTGAGCCATTTTTTGTTGTACAAAGCTCAGCTCTTGTACTTCTTTTGCTTGCATCCGTCCTTGATGGTCTCGCCCAAGCGTAAAGACGACTTGCTCACCGACCTCAGGCCGACGGCGCGCTTTAAATTCATTGATATGAAAAAAAACGGACTCACCATTTTGCGTTTCGATAAAGCCAAAGCCTTTGTCATCTTGCCACTTTTTGATGAGGCCTTGTTGTTTATTTGCCATGGATACTCCTACCCTCTTTTAGACTCGCCAAATATAGTACACTATTTGCGTTACACTATTTACGCTTACAACCTTTTCTAGATGGATTATCATTTCCGACATCTTGATGACCCTCACTTTCTATTCCAGCAACAGGTGGCTTTTACTATGACCGAATCACAGTTTGTTAACCCCAATGAAGACACACGTATCACTTACGGCAGCCTTGTGAAGCTGCACTTTGAAGTATCCTTAGAAAACGGTACGGTGATTGATTCGACCTTTAACCGCGACGCGCCAGTGACCTTGACGATTGGTGATGAGAGCCTATTACCAGGCTTTGAGCAAGTGCTCATGAATCTACGCGCAGGTGACACCCGTACTGCCCATCTTGAGCCAGAGCAAGCGTTTGGCGACTGGAACCCTGACAATATCCAACATTTTAGCCGTACCCAGTTTGCGCTCGTGGCTGAAAACCCTGAAATAGGGATGATGGTGGAATTTGAGGATAAAGGTAAAAACACGCTGCCCGGTACCATCAGCGCGATCGATGATGACGAAATCGAAGTGGATTTTAATCACCCGCTTGCGGGGCAATCCGTCCTATTTAAAGTAAAAGTATTCAAAGTCACCCCGCCTGGCGTTACGGGTATCAAGTTAATGTAATAATTTAATATAGTTATTTCAACTATCGTTTATAAGCTATACAAGAGACACAGTGCTACTGAAATAAATTTTATGCAGCCTCTGTCTGCGTAGGCACAGCAAGCAAAAAAAATTGTTTCAGTAGCGCATTATAGTGTACGTTTTTACTGATAACGGATTGTATAGTCGCTCAAATATCCTATCAACGATCACCAAACAAAAAACAAAAACGAATTTAAAAAGGACACTTACATGCAATATGAAACGCTGCTACAGCTGGATGAAAAGGTTTCTAAAATTTGCCTAGGTACCATGACATGGGGACAGCAAAACACCGAATCTGACGCACACACGCAAATGGATCTGGCACTCTCTGAGGGCGTGAACTTTTGGGACACGGCTGAGATGTATCCTTCACCACCAGATAAAGACAAGCAAGGTGATACTGAGCGCTTCATGGGCACGTGGTTTCATAAAACCAAGCAGCGTGACAAAGTGATCCTTGCCAGCAAAATATCTCCGATGGATTTTTTACGGGATGGTCAGACACGTTATACCGCCGAACACATTAGTCATGCTATCGATGGCAATTTAGAGCGTTTACAAACTGATTATATTGATATATATCAGCTACATTGGCCTGAGCGTCAAGCGAATTTTTTTAGTCAGCGCGGTTACACAGAAGAGATGGCAGCGCAGCCGCTAGATGATTTAACGCCCTTTTTAGAGACCATCCAAGCGTTAAATGATGAGATTAAAAAAGGCCGTATTCGCGCTTATGGGCTGTCTAATGACACCGCTTGGGGTCTGATGCGCTACCTTTGGGAGGCGGATAAAAACGGTCTGATTGCACCCATCACCGTGCAAAACCCTTATAGTTTACTCAATCGTTTATATGAAGTTGGTATGGCCGAAATCGCGCATCGTGAAAACGTTGGCCTGCTCGCTTATTCGCCGCTTGGCTTTGGCGTACTGTCTGGTAAATACCTCGACGGCAAACGCCCTGCTGGTGCGCGTCTGACGATGTATGATCGCTTTGCCCGTTATACCAATGAGCAAGCCAAGGCAGCCACCGCTCAATATGCCAAAATCGCAGCTGATGCGGGGTTAGATATGGCACAGATGGCACTGGCTTTTGTCAACACGCGTTCCTTTGTCACCAGTAACATCATTGGCGCCACCACGACCGAGCAGCTTCAGTCCAACATCGACAGTATTCACGTCAGTCTGACGACAGACGTATTAGAGGCAATTGAAGCGGTACATACACAGCATCCCAATCCGTCACCTTAGAACGTTGCAATTAACTTAATCACTATTAAGCTTTGATGATTTACTTTAATTATGGGGATGAATTTTTTGAAGCCTCTGTCTGGCACAGCGCACAGCAAGCGAGAAAACTTCATCCCAGTAAGTCATTTTTATCAGTAGAGCATTCTTTGTTTTAAACTGACTAAATAAAAAAAAGGCGCCAATCGCGAGTATTATCACTGCGATTGGCGCCTTTTTCTTTGCGTCTGCTTTCTCATTTAAACGAGAAGTTACGCGTTAGGAACTTTCGTCAATACCCGAGAATGCAGCTCAGCCAGACCTTCTTGCATCCGTGCTTGCAATAAATTGGTCAGCTCACTTTTATTCAGCCCTTTAGGATCGATCGGCTCAAGTGGTAAGACATAGGCTGTGACATCCTTGCTATCGAGCACCTTTTTTATGCTGTCTTTCATCGTAAGCTTACCGTAATAGGGTAACGCTTCGCTTAAAGTCCCATCTTTATTGACATAAGAGATAATAAGAGGACGAACAGGCACATCGGCATCTATTGCCGCTTGTAGCAATGTGCCATGTATGCGCTTGATTTTTTTACCATCCGTCGTGGTTGCCTCTGGAAAAAAGATCACCGAGAACCCCTCGGTCAAAAAACTGGCTATTTGCGCTGCGACCGAACCTGCATCCCCAGAGCCACGCTCAATAAATACCGTACCTGCCGCATGGGCCAGCTTACCAAAGATAGGCCAGTCCCCAATTTCAGCTTTGGATAAGAAGAAAGCAGGGCTTAGCGTACCTACCACAGGAATATCCATCCATGACACATGATTAGATACCCATAAACCATGATGCTGCTCTACTGGCTCAACGGCTACGACCTTTACGCCAAAAGAGCCGGCCATTTTGCGACAAAACGTTTGGATATAGCGTGGCAGCGTTTCGCGTGGTGGCTGTTTAAACGCCCCGATACGTTGAGCGGCGCGCATGCCCCCAGCGATTGTCGTGGTCATGCCAGCAATTTGTCTGCCGCGGCCCAATTGTCGTTTGAGTGAAAAGCCTGACTTAGATTGGCTCATCTGTGTCCCTCGTGGTTAAAAAACTTATGATTATATATATATCTTAAACAAGCGCCATGAGTATAACAAAATCCAGTCAGTCAGTGACGATTTGTGCACTGAATTATAAATGGCTTTTGTTAGTGTGTTGACCCTCGTCACAATAAGAGTATGTGCTGGTTACAGCGATCCATTTGAGAATAAGACATCCAATCATTGCCGTTGTAACATAAAACCATCGCTAATTATGATAATACGCTTTAATATCAAGTGATAAGGCCCTATATAAGGGATCATATGAACGTTATGTCAAAGCGTACTGAGGCTTACTGAGCTGGCTTGCTGAATTGATAATAACGATATATTTATTTTATTGAATAGGTGATACTCTTTGGATTATTTTGAAAGACATGAAGGTGGCGAACGCGCCATTATCGTACATTTAGACATCCGCCAGATTCAAGATCCTGATGATCTTAGTGAGTTTGAACTGTTGGCAGATTCAGCAGGCGCAGATCGTTTGGCGCTGGTGACAGGCTCACGCTCACGCCCTGATGCCAAGTATTTCGTGGGTAGCGGTAAAGCAGAAGAAATCGCAGAATTGGTGCGCGAACACGATGCGGATATCGTCCTTTTTAACCATAGCTTATCGCCCTCACAAGAGCGTAATATTGAAGCCCTGGTAAAATGCCGCGTCCTTGATCGCACCGGCTTGATTTTAGACATTTTTGCTCAGCGTGCCCGTACCTACGAAGGTAAGCTGCAAGTTGAGCTGGCGCAGCTGAACCATCTCTCGACACGTCTGGTACGTGGTTGGACGCATTTGGAGCGTCAAAAAGGCGGTATCGGCTTACGTGGACCTGGTGAAACCCAGCTGGAGACGGATCGTCGCTTGCTACAAACTCGCGTCAATCAGCTCAAAAGTAAGCTAGAAAAAGTCCGTCAAACCCGCGCCCAAGGCCGTGCTCGTCGGCAAAAGTCTGACGTGCCAACCATCTCACTCGTCGGTTACACCAACGCCGGTAAGTCTACGCTGTTTAATCGTTTGGTCGATGAAAACATCTATGCTGCCGATAAACTGTTTGCAACGCTAGATCCTACATTGCGCCGCTTAGACTGGCAAGGCGTGGGCCGAGTGGTGCTGGTCGATACCGTGGGTTTTGTCCGTCATCTACCGCATGAGCTGGTCGAATCTTTTCATGCGACATTAGAGGAGACACTAGAAGCCGATTTGCTGCTACACGTCATCGACTCATCAAGTGAAGATATGCATGAGCAAATCCAAGCGGTGAAAGCCGTACTGGCTGAAATCGACAATGATGTGCCAGTGCTCAATGTCTATAATAAGATTGATTTGACCGATGAGCCTGCACATATCGGTTATGCTAGCGAAGGTCAACCGAATCGCGTCTATGTGTCTTCTAGAGAAAACCTAGGCATGGACGCACTGTCGCTCGCTGTCCAGCAGTTGCTGACAGGTAATTTAACGACCTTTGATTTGACCTTGCCTTATAATGCGGGTCAACTTAAAAACACCTTGTATGAGCTGGGCGTCATCTTAGAAGAAAGTTACGATGATAATGGTCATGAGTGCTTGACCATCCGTTTGCCAAGCGAGCGGCTAAGACAACTGCTGGGTCAAGCTGACTTAGATCCTATAGACGTACTACCGTTAGCACAGGCAACCCTACTGATGCCAGTACTTGAAGCGTTCGAAAAACCAGATGATAGTGAAGCGCCCACCATGACTGAAGCGCATGAGAAGGCTTTTGACGAATTCGATGCGCTAAACTCTATAGACGAGAACGTAGAGATGTCAGCAGCGAAAGAAACACCAACGCCTGACTCCCAGAGTTGATTCAGTGGCCAGCTTTTTAAAACTGCTCGTGTCTCAAAGTCACGTTATCAGTTAGTGGTAGACAATAAAAGGATGATATCAATAGATATCATCCTTTTTTATGGCATGTGTTTGATTTTTAGTTTTTAGTTTTTAGATTTTTCAGCTTTTAGATTTTTACAGTCTTCTCAAAGTAAAAAAAAGCCCTATTCCCTATAAACTTTATAATTTTGCCTACTCTCTATATAATCGCTTATTACGTATTCAACAAATATTGATGTATAAGCCATCCTTATTAAGGCACTATTACCTATACTGCCTCTTGTTGCTACTCTACTTATCTCTGACTTGGCCAGAATTTCTTATGAAATCTACTCCCTCCTCCCCTTTGCCGCTGTGGCTAGCAGTCATCTTGACCTTAGCGATGGTCATCTTTGTCCGTGAGTCTGCCGTTATTATTTGTCAGTGGGCTGGCATAGAAAAAGCGGCCAACATCGTCGGGCTGGTCGCGATGTTCTTTATTTTGATGACGTGGCGACTGCTCAAAGGGTTACCAAGCTGGCTGACCCAAGCCAGTAATACCTTGTTGGTCGATAGCGGCTTTGCCTTCTTGCCCGTCTCCGCTGGCGCAGGCTTATTGCTATTTGCCTTAGGTGATGAGCTATGGGGCGTGATGCTAACGATGATCATTAGTACACTCATACCACTTTGGGGGCTGGCCATACTTGCCAATCGCTGGCTAAATCACGATACGAGTAACGATCACACCACCGTGAACGAGCACAAGGGACAGCCGTGAGCTGTGTGAATAAGGAAATCTTATGAGTTTTGATAGTGTGTTTACAGCAACCCTTGCGGCGATATTGTTAACCTTAGCAGCCCACGTGATAGCCCGTGTCTTGGCACGTAAGCTCTCATGGTTGCCGATGGTCATTACGGCGCTTGTATTGGTCCTCGTGTTTTTGTTCATTCTGCAATGGGATTACAATCACTATTACGGTGTGGCCAAGCCTGTATTTGATCATCTATTAGGATACGTCACGGTACTACTAGCAGTACCGCTGGCCGCGATGAATTTTAAAGGGCTACCCATCAAAAAACTCACGTTAATCGTCGCACTTGCCAGTGTCGTCGGCGCGTTATTGCCGATGTCCTTGGCTTATCTGTTTTCGTTAAGTCATGACACGATCCTAGCCTTTGCTACCCGTTCAGTGACGACACCCATTGGTCTGAGTGTGGCAGATTTGATTAAAGCCCCACTAGCGATGGCAAACTTAATTATTATTGTCTCAGGACTACTGGGAGGGAGTTTGGCGCGCTTCTTATTTCGCGGTATCGATGATGATCGCGCTAAGGGCCTGGCCCTTGGTTTGGCCGCTCACGCTTTTGGCACCGTAGAAGCATGGCAGATTAGTCACACTGCTGGTCGTTATGCGGCGTTTGGACTAGCAGTCAATGGACTAGTCACCGCTGTCTGGGTACCGATTTTTATCAGTGTGCTTAGTCATTAAGCACGCTATATCGTTAGATTAACGTGGCGTCTTGGCCTTTGAGACGCCCCATTTGCTCTGCCTTTTGCTCTGTCTTTTGGACTGCCACTGTTTAAACGTGCACAAGGTTTTATTGGGTTATAAAGCTCGAGTGAGTGACTCACATAATGGAAGGGAACGCCATAGCGTGTTGATTTATCTAACGTTATTTAGGCAATTGTCTGCGTCAAAAACTTATTATATGTTATAGTAAACAACTATTATTTTTTGTATCTATTGCAAGTGGTTTTAGTTAGCCGTGGTTTTTGCGAGATCATCATAGCTGTTATGGCTATAAAGTCCTGCGAACCCGATAACCGCTTAAACGCGCAAAACGACGCGCTTATAGGCAAAGCAATTTGCTATTACTCGATAAAAAGTGATAACCCTATGATGAACGTTGCAACTTTAGTTACCCGCTGCATGTCTCCTATTTTACTCACCGCCGTTGCCCTATCTAGCTTACCCATTGCCGCTCAAGCAGGGAATATGTATATCTATAAAGATAAAGGCGGACAAGTCCTACTGACTAATGTCAATCCAAGTGGCAACTTTGATAAATTTACCAAAAAAGTAAAAGTGACTTACTACAAAGACTCTAAGATGTATGACGGCAGTAGTAGCAGTAATAACTACGGTAGCAGCTCTGCTAGCAATAGTGGTAGCCGTAACGCTTATGACAACTATATTCGCGCCTCTGCCAACCGCCATGGCGTCGACCCTGCCCTTATGAAGGCAATGATGCATACTGAGTCAGCATTTAATCCAAATGCACGCTCGCCCGTGGGAGCGCAAGGTCTGATGCAGCTGATGCCAGCAACGGCTCGCCGCTTTAATGTGAGCAACCCGTGGAACCCTGCTGACAATATTGAAGGCTCAGCCAAATACATCGCTTGGCTCATGCGCCGTTTCAATAACAATATCGAACATGCGGTCGCCGGTTATAACGCTGGCGAAGGCAATGTCGATAAGTACGGTGGCATTCCCCCTTTTAAAGAAACGCGTAACTATGTCCAAAGAGTCATGAGCCGCTACCATAGCTTATATAAGAATGATGCAGGGCTTGCTGGTGCTAGTATGAGTGCTAGCAATCAAATGACTAATGCGAATACCACAAGCAGTGGGCTGCAAAATGTCAGCTACGGCACCAGCAGTAACAATAACGCCAGTTATAGCAATTCAGCCTACGCCGCATTACGCTGATACAAAGACAAAACGATCAGCTAAAAGACCAAAAACCAGACATAAAAAAGCCCGTTAATGTATTAACGGGCTTTTTTATGCTTAAACGCCAAACTCTACGTGTCAAATAAAAACTTATTTAACACTCACAGTATGGTCTACCGCTTACTTGTTAGCGGCTTGAGTGGCAGCAACTTCAGCAGCGAAATCTTCTTGTTTCTTCTCGATGCCTTCACCAACTTCTAGACGTTTGAAACCAAGTACTTTTACGCCTTCAGATTTTAGTACGTCACCAACTTTTTTCTCGTTGTCCATGACATACGGTTGACGCAGTAAAGTTACTTCGTCTAGGTACTTACGTAGGCCACCTTCGATCATTTTTTCAACGATGTTGTCAGGCTTACCAGACTCTTTTGCTTTGGCTTCGATGATGTCTTTTTCGCGTGCTAGTACGTCAGCTGCCACGTCTTCGTCATCAACAGCAACAGGGTTGAATGCAGCAATGTGCATGGCAAGGTTTTTACCAGTCTCAGCGTCGCCACCTTCATAAGAAACCACAACACCAATACGTAGGCCATGACGGTAAGATGCGATGTTAGCGCCTTCTAGCGTTTCAACACGGCGAATTTGGATGTTTTCACCGATTTTCTGTACGAGTGACACACGAGCTTCTTCAACAGTTTGGCCATCGCCATAAGGCAATGCAGAGATGGCAGCAACGTCAGTTACGTTGTTTTCTAGCGCAAGGTTAGCCACTTTTTCTGCAAAGGCAGTGAAGCTGTCATCTTTTGCTACAAAGTCAGTCTGGCAGTTAACTTCTAACAAGAATGCTTTGTTGTCGCCTTGGGCAATGATGATAGCGCCGTCAGCTGCGATGTTACCTGCTTTTTTGGCCGCTTTTGCTTGACCAGACTTACGCAAGTTATCGATGGCAACTTCAACATCACCATTTGATTCTTCTAACGCTTTTTTACATTCCATCATGCCAAGACCAGTACGGTCACGCAATTCTTTTACCATTTTGGCAGATACTTTTACTTCTGACATAAGAGTTACCTTAGTATAGTTATGTATGGGAGAGCTTAATTTTTACTTGATGTCTTTTTACTGCTCGTTTGCATAGTGTCGCCTGTTGTATTCATGAAAACACTTTTGGTGCTCGTTTAACAGATATTGTATCTAACAGGCGCCAACATAAGCGACAATACTCGCCTATGAACGAGTCGTCCATTAACAACAAGGCATGACGAGTAAAACTACATCATGCCTATTATAAGCTTATACGCTGTTAACGGCACTATAGGGATGCCTGATAGCGACACTATCAAGGCAACCTGTCCATTATAGCGCTATTTGCTGAGTCTTATAGATCAGCTTGTGCTTCTGCTGGGTTTTTTACAGCAGGGGCTTCTTCTGGCTGTTCAATAGCAGCTGGTGCTTCGTCAGTAGCAGCAGGCGCTTGCTCAGCTTTACCGCCAGCTTGAGTCTGTGCGTATTCTTTACCAGCGATGATCGCATCAGCCATAGAAGTCACATACAAAGTCACAGCACGGATCGCATCATCGTTCGCTGGGATGATGTAATCAACGTTGTCTGGGCTAGAGTTTGTATCAACGATACCGATCACTGGGATACCCAAGTTTTTGGCTTCTTTGATAGCGATCGCTTCGTGATCTACGTCTACTACGAAGATTGCGTCAGGTAGGCCGCCCATGTCTTTGATACCGCCTAGTGAACGCTCAAGTTTTTCCATATCACGAGTACGCTCTAACGCTTCACGCTTGGTTAGCTTCGCGAAAGTACCATCTTCTGCTTGCTTCTCAAGCTCTTTTAGACGGTTGATTGACTGACGTAGTGTCTTCCAGTTAGTCAACATACCACCTAACCAGCGATGATCAACGTATGGCATGCCAGCGCGAGCTGCTTGCTCACGAACGATGCCGCTTGCAGCGCGTTTAGTACCAACAAACAATACTTTGTTTTTCTTAGCAGCTAAGCCGTTTACGTAAGTCAATGCTTCGTTAAACGCTTTTACGGTGTGCTCTAGGTTGATGATGTGAATCTTATTGCGGGCACCGAAGATATATGGACCCATTTTTGGGTTCCAAAAACGTGTTTGGTGACCAAAGTGAGCGCCGGCTTGTAGTAAGTCGCGCATTTCGATTTTGGTTGGATTCTTTGTAGCCATGTGAATATATCCTATTGGTTGGGTTATGCCTCCACATCACAAAAACTGCCTATCTAGCGACACGCATCTGCTACCGGTTCGTTTTTATCAGTAAAGTACTAACGGTTCACAAATTAATCAAGTCGCCAAACACCCAGCAATTTTTTGCCATGATGTGTGTGTCATTGGTTGGTTTAAAAAAGAAGCTATCGTCAGAGGTCAGCAACATACTCACACCTGAACTATAAAGCGAATTATAAAAATAGCTGCGCTGTATTTTATCACATTATCGATTAAAACCTCCAGCAGTTTATTAGGCGCGTGACAATGCGATAAAAACAAAAGTACAGCCGTATCAAAAGACAAAAAAAGCGACACCGCAGCATCGCTTTTAATGGTTAGCTTGTTTTTAGACCACTTAACGCTCAACCCTCTCGCTTTGGTTGGCTCAGCGTACATCAGGTTATGTGATACAAATACCAATGACCGCTTTATAGCCACGCCACGTAAATGGGGTGACATAACTTTGGCGATCTTTTGACAAGTAAGACACACTTGGTGCCCCCTCAACGATATGAGGCGGCGAGATAATAAACTCTGACCCAAATTCAGTACGAGCATTACCAGAGATGGTATTGGCCATTTCCCCCAACAAATCTTTCATCATGGTAATGGAGGAATCAGGCTCGCCCATCACTTTGATGACCTCTCGCAACATCACACTCGGCGCACTCACATACACACAGCCTGCAAGCGGCCCTGATATCTGGATGATGCCGCTATAGTCATAACCAACTGCACTTTTATTGTTGTTCAAATAAGGGGTGTCAATCGCCACTTCTGAGCCATCAATCTGGGCAAAAAATGCGTTAATTGAACTGAGGAACACACCCAATTTTTCTACTTTAACCATAATATATTAGTATCCATCTGTATTACGTGGTGGCAGGATCATTAATCCTGCAAACAAACCACAATCTCGCCAACTTGCGAGCGCCAAGTGATGGGGATGATAAAAGAACGCTCGTCGTTCGGCAATACAATGCTTTGCGGAGAGCCTTTAAACACAAACGGCACAGAGATATGAAACTCTGAACCAAACTCTTTGCGCGCATTACCCGCGATGGTATTGGCCACCTCGCCTGCCAAATCTATGTAATTGGCCTCACTTTTATCAGTCTCACCCATGCTGTCCAATATAGAAGACAGCAATTGATGGGTTGCCGAAAAATACACCACGCCTTTTTGTCCACCTGAGATACCGATCACACCCGTATAGTCATGAACTTTTGGCTGTTTGTTCTCTAACAAGTAAGGGGTATCAGCGACGAGCTCTTCTCCACCGAACTGATCAAAATAGTGACTGATAATACTTAAAAAAATCTGTAGCTTTTGTTCTTTCATAGTGACATCTGCTTTGGTCGATGAATGGTGTTAGTCTTGCATCAGCTCATACAAAGACTCTACAAGCTCTTCTTCTGAAAAAGGCTTGCATAAAAAGCCGCTGGCACCCAACGACAACGCCTCAATGCCAGTGGCTTTGTCAGACAAGGCTGACACCACCAAGATACGGACTTCAGGATCAATCGCAATGATTTTTTCAATACATTCAAGTCCATCCATTTGCGGCATGGTCAAGTCCATGGTGATCACATCAGGACGATGGACATTGAACTTTTCGATGGCCTGAACACCACTGGTGGCCGTGGCCACCAACATAAACTGGCCTGAATCATACGCGCGCTGAATACGGTTTCTAATAATATTTGAATCATCAACAATCATTAACTTATGCATAACTTATCTATTACCTTGAATGAAGGCCTTGTCGTCCTTGACAATGTACCTACGGTTTTTAATTTTAATTAAGCTTTTGGTAACGTAATAACAAACCGTGTCATCTGACCCAGCTCGCTATTCACATTCAGCTTGCCATCATAATCTTTTACTTGTGCTTTAATGATGTCAAGCCCAACACCGCGGCCGCCATCTTCATCTGCGTGTTCTTTGGTAGAGAAACCAGAGGAAAACAGTTGCTTAAGTAAATCACCCTGACTGAGCTGATTTGCCTCTTCGGCACTAAAACGGCCTTCTTTGCTTAATTTGGTACGGATGCCATCATAATTGATACCTTGACCGTCATCTTGCACCATCAGCGTAAAATCTGACCCGTTGTCTTTTACTTCCAAATCAATCGTCCCGACCGCGGCCTTCCCAGCAGAGTGACGAGTACTTGGTGTTTCGATGCCATGCACCACCGCATTACGTAGGAGTTGAATACTAATCTCTTTGATCGGCTTGGCAAGATGCGCTGGGATGTCCGCTTGTGTCAGTGTATTACTCTTGAGCTGTACTTGCTTACCTTGCCTTGTGGCAATGTCTTTAGCAAAGTCTTTGTAAAAAGACAGCCGATCATCTTCTGCGTCACCGTCCAGATCGATGTCCTGACCACCATTCATATCTATACTACCGATTGAGTGGTTTGCTGCCTGACTTTCAGTAACGACCGTTTTTGAGACGCTGTTTTTTACGATGTCGTTATCTGCGGCAAGCGGTGTTGGTGCGGTGGCCGCTTGCATAGCCGCTGGGGCTGGGGCTGGGGCTGAACGGTTGATGCGTTCACCCAAGGTGGCAATAGTGTTTGATAGACTTAACAAGTCATCTAAATGTACGGCCAATGGCAAGAAATCATTACCCGATAGCTGACCTTGATTTTGCAACGCATGTAGTTTGTCTTCTGCATCTGAGGCAATCTTGGTAAAGCTGTGCAGCTTTAACGCAGACGCCTCCCCTTTTAGGCTATGCATTTCGCGATAGATGGCTTTTAGCTTACCTTCTAGCTCGTATTGTGAACTACCCGGATTTTTTAAGATGTTGTTCATCTTTTCGATGTGCATCTGAGTGTTGGTAATAAACTCGTTGATGATCTTTGGATTCACATTCAAGATGGTGGTGAGCATCTCAATCTGCATATCGTTTTGCGACCGCTCTTTTTCTAGGCGCTGCTCTAGATAAACGGCGTCTGACACGTCGTTGACGTTGACCAAAATACGGGCAATGTCTTTGTTGTCATAAACACGCGAAAACTTAAAATCTAAGAAGCGATTGTTCAACGCTTTACTGCCAGCGGTGTTGTGGAGCATCACTTTATGCAACGGGTTGAGCGAATCCACCAGTTTTTCTTTGACTCGGGGGTTATAAAGCTGTTCAATAAACTGCTGTGTGGTCTTCAAGTCTTTATCAGAAATACGCCCACGCAAGACATTGGTAAAGTTCTCGCCTGCCAAACGATCAGCACCGATAATGTCGTTGAGTGCGCGAGAGTGCTGCTGACCAATATTGAGGTCTTTATCAAGCAAGAATAGTCCCGTATTGACCGTTTGCATAATCTCTTGCGTTTCGCGGCGAGCGGCAAATGCTTCGGCATCCGTCTCCCGTAAGCGGCGCACAAAGAAGAAAACAAAGATTAAGAAGTACGTAAAGATAGCGGCAACACCAAGTACCTGAATAAGACGAATGGTCGTCGCCTGACGCTCTGCACTATTGAAGACGTCTTTCGTCAGATTGTCTAACGAATCGTTGATAAACAAACTGGATGTCTTGGCCTGCTCAACCGCTTGCGTCAACGCATCGGCAGAGGGCACCATGACATTGTCAGCATCTTTAAGATACGTTTGGATTTTAGGTTCTAGCGCTTGCCACTGCTCATTAGCGGCAGCAACGTTGGCTTGCGCCTTACTATCAATGTTTGGCAAATCATAAGTATTGCCCTCAGCATCAGTGATCGTGCCACCTTGTTCAATAGCAGTCATAGAGCTGGTAATCAGCGCCGTGTTTTGCTCCAAGCGGCTCAGCACTCGTTGTATGTGTGGGGATTTGGTATCCTCACCATAACTACTGTCTAAGTCAAAGAGATCTTTGATTACCGCTTGCGCACTATTAGCAACTTGGTTGGTTTGATCAATCAGCGCCGTGTTTCTTTCTAATAAGTTTGAGGTATAAAACGTAAACGCTAGCAAAGCACCAATCAGCGATAAAAACAGGGCAATTGAAACAATTAGACCTTGATAGCGCTTATTGTCAACATGAGGTGTGGTTGCCATCTTTAGAACTCCTTAGTTCACTTGCTTAGTATTGGTGGCAGAAGTGCTCTTGTCAGCAGAGGTATCTACACCCAACCAGCGCTCTTCAATCTCTTTAAACGTCCCTTTTGCTTTAAGCTTCACAATACCCTCATCCACTTTATGAATGAGCTCATTATTGCCTTTGGCCATCAAGATCACTTGCTGCGCTGATGGGTTATCCTCTCCCTCATAAGGTACAATGGTGACATCATACTCTGGATGGTTTTTTGCGGTGAACTGTAAGATCGGTAAGTCGTGCAAAATGACATCGACTTTGCCTTGCATCAAATCTTCATACAACAAAAAAGCCGTGCTACGAGTCGTCATTTGGCTATATTTGCCCATGGCATTGAGCTGATCTTCTTGTTTTGAGCCTTCCATAGCAGCGACGTGCATACCCTGCAAGTCTTCTATGCCATTGATGGTCACATCACTTTTTGCGTACATGATAGAGGATGGGTTAAAAAAGTAAGGCGCGGATAATCCGTATTTTTCGGCGCGGTCATCTTTATAAGAAATGCCTGAGATTGCTAAATCGCGACCCCCTGACGCCACACTATCAAACATGTTTTGCCACGTTTCTTTGTAAAACTCGACTTTGAACCCTTGTTCTTCACCAATCGCACGAATTGAATCGATATCAATACCTTGCATATTGCCGTAGTCATCTTGGAACGAAAACGGGGGCATCGTGCCTGTGGTCGCCACTTTTACAGTGGGCGCGGTATCAGGCAACTGACTAACAAAACTGTCTTTTTTTTCTGTGACTGGGGTTCCAGTCGCACTGGCATTTTCTTGGGTGGCAGAGTTACCACAGCCAAATAAGCCCACACTCAACACCATTGGTAACACGCGATATAACTGCACCATAATCTACCCTTTAAACTTAACGTTGTTGTACATATTGAGGAATGACAATCTAGCAAGGTTAGGTAATATTTCTACAATATTTTCTTACAGAAAGTTACGTTCGATAATACTTGGGTAAATTTGTGATTGCAATAATTATGTTTAGTTATTACATACAATTTATTATGGGTAGGCCAGACTGCGATAACGCTTTATATCTATAGGTAGCTGTTTATAAAGGAGACTTGGCTAGTAGGGAGCGCTGCTAGCATTTTCAAAAGAAACCGACGGTAGTTTGGGCCAATAAAGTAGTCCATATATTTTTAGGAGGGCGTTGGTACCCAGTCAAAAGAATGAAAGGGCCATAAAAAAAGTACTTATACATAGGACGTATAAGTACTTTTAGAATGTGGTGTAAGAAGCGTAACACTTAGCGCTTACTCAGCATCATCAAGATTTAAATTACGGTCTATTTGCCAGATTAAAAAGGAACCAAGGCTCATGAGAGCAAACATAGCTATACCGATCTTCAGTACGGGATTGACCGGAAATAGATTTAGTAATAAACCACCAAAAATACCAACTGAAAACATAAGCGAGCCTTGTAGCGCACTTGCCATACCAGCACGGCGTTTTTGGAAGGCTAACGCAATGGCAGAGGCGTTCGGCTGTGTCAAACCCAAACCTGCGATACAAAAGAAGATACAGGCAAGTACCAAGGGCAGCCAGGCATCCGTACCCAAAAAGAGGCCGACCATAAACAACACACCCGCAGAAATAACCTGCATCATGGCACCAAAGCGTAAAATACTTAAAATACGAAAGCGGTTGGTCAGCCATTGGTTCATCTGTGTCAGACCCACAAAGCCTGCAGCATTCATCCCAAACAGCCAACCAAAGTGGGTCGCTGAGACGCCATAGGTATCCATAATCAGCTCAGAGGCCGAGCTGATGTAGACGAACATTGCCCCCATCAACAAGCCACCGCCAATCGCCGGATAATTAAAAGTGGGATCTTTTAATAAGTCCCAATACTGACTGAGCACTTCTTTGGCAGGGCGTACATTACGGTTTTCTTCAGTCAATGTCTCAAAAAAGAAAAACTTAGTGAGTAATAGGTTGAGCGTACCAAAGGCTGCCAAGAACCAGAAAATAGAGTGCCAACTAAAAAACTGTAAAAATAGGGCACCAAGCGATGGGGCTAATATGGGGGCTAAGCCCATCACCAAAATCATAATAGAAAATGCTTTGGCGGTTTGTTTGGCCGTCAGGCGATCACGAATGGCGGCACGTGTAACCACTGCGCCCACACAAGCGCCAAGTGCTTGCATGGTTCGTCCAAAAAACAACACATATTCATTATTAGTGGTCGCACAAATAACGGAAGCGATGACATACAGTGTCATACCAATATATAAGGGCTTAACGCGGCCAACGCGGTCACTAAAGGGGCCGTAAAACAGCTGACCAAACACCAATCCCAAAAAATACGCTGGTACAGAGTTGGCCATAAAGGCAGTGGAGACGCCAAAGTCATCGGCCATTGATGGTAGTGCTGGCAGATACATATCGATAGATAATGGTCCTACCGCTACGATAAGCCCAAGCATCATAATCCATGCGACAGGCAAATCAGCAGAACGCACACGCTCAGAGGCGATGGGTTTATTGGGGAGGGTAGATTTTGGAGCAGACATATTTAGACCGTTTTATATAGTGGTTATTATTTTATTATTCATGTTGTCTTTTTCGTTAGCGGTTATTAGGGCGTGTCCTCATGTTAAAAATGGGGATAAAAATGAGATAAATTGCAGGCAAACAAGGAAAAGAGCGCAGACAATATCGAGATATTAACCAGCTGTTTGACGCTGTTTGACAAAATTTAGCCACTTTTAGTCCATTTAGATGACTATCGATTGAACTGAGGACATGCCCTAGTACAAAAATCAACGGCTATTCACAAAGCCGTGCACACCTGTATGCATCTGTGCAAACGGACAATGTTATGACAGGGTTATATTGTACTAGCGCCGCTTATACTTCAATAGTGGCATGACGTTAATAAAACAAATCTCAACCACCAAACACCATCAGAAAAATGCCTCAAAATAGGGCCAAACGTTTAATGCCGCTCTTGTTAGGGTCGATTAACGGAACTGACGTTTGCCAAATACCGTACTGGCTTGCTTGGCTTTTCTGAGCGCCAGCTTACGGTTGCGACCGAGCATCATTTTTAGCTGCCATACTTTCTCTTTATATAAAGTGGTTTTAGGCTGCTGATGCATGGCATTGATGATACGCTTACTCGCCAACACAGCATCCGGAGAACGCTCTGCAAATTCAGCAGCGAGCTTTTGCGCCTCCTCAAGCGGTGTCTCACTACAATGACTGATAAGACCCAACTCGCAGCCTTTACTCGCATCAATGATACGTGCACTCATGGCCAGCTCTTTTAAGGTGTCTTCTCGCACCACCCCAAACGCAGATTGGGTCAACCCCATATCCGGTACTAAGCCCCACTTGGCTTCCATGATAGACAGTTTACAATCAGGATGACTGACTCGTACATCACAAGCTAGTGCCAGCTGTAGACCTGCCCCAATACAGTAACCTTCTAGTACCGCAATGACGGGCACAGGCACATCGCGCCAAACAAGACAAACTCGTTGAAATGAGCTCTGCCATGGTTTTATAAGCTCCCAAACGGCAAATGCTTGGTTTTTTGGATGGTTTAAATCACCCAAGTCAATGCCCGCACAAAAGGTCGCTTCCGCCCCATTTAAAATGACCGCTCGTATTGTTTTGTCTTTGCTAATACGACCTGCCACTGCAATCAGCTCATTTACTACTTGAAAGCTCATGGCGTTTTTTTTGTGCGGACGATTTAGGGTAACCGTTAGTATGTTATCAGTGATACTAACTTGTAATGTCTCATACTGGTAAGTGGCAATCGCGTTCATAACAATCCTTATTAAAAATAAACATAGTGTTGATAGCAGCAATATTAGCAGGCTTACCCCTATTCTACCGTAGCAATAACTGACTGCCACGGTACGCCCGACAAGACCGCTCTAAAATATCTATAAGATTCTGTCCACCATTTATCCGCAAATCGATTAAGAGCCCTTAACTTTTGAGCCACTGTCTTACCTACTATCTCGTTTATATCATCTTCCACGTCATATCGTTTTCACTTAAACGGTGATAATTCAGCTGAGGATAGGCGGACAGATCTAGCGCTTGTAAGTTGTTTAATGCGGTTAGCAGTGCCTCATAGTAAGGCTCGAGCATAGCAAACTGTGCGGGGGTGGTATGCTGGATATTTAACAAACACTTGTCTTCTAAGTCTTGACTGGCCTGACGTAACTGCGGTACCCCAGTATAACGACTACCGCCCAATATACGATGGGCAATTTGCGCCAGTGTATTACGATCACGCGCGATCCACGCTTGGGTTAGGGCTTGCTTCTCATCGTTGATCGTATCAAGCATCATAATGATAAGCTTGGCTGCTAGGTCAGGTTTGTTCGCCGACCGCGTAAGCGCATCTTGCCAGTCTAAAATGGCTAAAGTATCGTTAGCAGATCCCCCTACATTACCGCTGCTTGCATAACGATGGCTGCCTAAATCCTTTCTTTCTTGCTCAGATGCTTGTGAGTCCGTATGGGCTGTCATCGTATTATAAGCACTGGCTGCAGGGTTTTTCGGTGGGTTTAAGAGTGAGATGGTTCCCTGATTTTGCAAACGTAAACTCTCATAGCGCGGCTGAGTGTCACGCGGGGTTTCTCGTCTGTAGTCCTCACGAGGCTGACTATCACGCAAATAGTCATCCCGAATTTTTTTCAATGATAAAGGCCGCGTAATTTTTTGCTGACTTACCCTATCAGAGGCACTACTGCGATTGCTCTCCTCCCCTTTCACCAGTGGATAAGCCATCATGGTAGAGTCTGCAGGCCAACTTGAATACTTTTCAGCCTCTGCATTTTGCAAGTCCATAGTGTGCAAATCATTCTCTGGTGCGTCATTAGCTTGTAAGTCAACGCTATGTAGACTGGAATCAGGCAACACCGTTAGTTGAGGGGTGGTCGTTGTGCGTCCCAGCCATTTTTGCAGCACTTGCAGTAACTGAGGCTGGCTAATCGGCTTACCCACATAATCATTGATGCCGCTCGCGATAAGCTTGTCACGCTCATCGGCCAAGCCATGAGCGGTCAAGGCAATGATGGGGATTCGGCCATCATCGTGCTCAATATTGCGAATTTGTCTTGCGGCTTCATGCCCTGACATGCGCGGCATTTGAATGTCCATAAAGATTAAGTCAATATTGTTTTTATCCTGACTAGCGCCTTTATCGTCAAGGCTTGCCTCTTCATAAAGTGCGCTGTTTGATTTCTTGTTTATTTCATCGCGCGTTTCAGCTTTAGAGATTTGGGTTTTATTCGATAGACTCTGCTTGTCATTTTTCGTGGTTTTGATGTTTTTGGTTTGCTGTTTACTGATGATCTCGATGGCATCAAACCCACTACTCGCCGTAATCACCTGAATGCCAAGCTCGCTGAGCAAAGCATCGAGCACCAGTAAGTTGGGTAAATGGTCATCGACTGCCAGCACAGTCACGCCTGTCCAACGTGGCTCTTGCAGATTTTTTGGCACGCTGCGGTTTTGTGTATCGAGCATGGCGTAGAGTTGTCTTTTATCTAGTGGCTCATACAGTACATTGGCATGATAACGGTTTAGTAGCGCTTGATCGGCGGCCACTTGATAACCAAATACCGCAAGCTTGCCTTGATAATGGAGACGAATCTGTTTGAGGAGCGCCATCATATCGTCTTGAGTGTCATCATCAACGATGACCCAATCCCAATAGTTGCCACGCTCTTTTAAGGACTCAAGCACCCCTGGCAATGAGTTGGCTTGCGTCAATTTAATCGGTAAGTACTGCAAGCTGGCTTTGAGCACTTGGATAGACGCGGTGTGATTGATCCAAACCAACACGTTGAACTCATCGGTCTCACTGGCAAGTGGTGCCAAGACTGGCAGCTCAATCGTCTGACCAGTGGCGGCTTCTAACACATCGACATGTGCTGGCATGCGAAACCAAAAAGTGGCGCCTTGATTGGCAATATTTTCTTGGGCATTGTCATGAAACCCAATATCACCACCCATTAGCCGGGTTAATTGCTTAGAGATGACCAGACCCAACCCTGTACCGCCATATTGGCGAGTGATGGATGGATCCCCTTGGCTAAAGCTTTGAAACAGCATCTTTTGATCGGCCAGAGAAATCCCTTTACCGCTGTCTTGCACACTGATCATCAAGTAATTGTCTCGGTGATCGTCTAAGCTGACGCGCACCACCACATCGCCGCTGTCGGTAAACTTAATGGCATTGCCGACGATATTGGTCAGTACTTGTTTGAGGCGCAAGGCATCACCGTTGATGCGCATTGGCACGTCGTTATAAAACAGCACCGCCATGCGTAGACCTTTTTCCGCAGCCACTGGGGACAGCATATCGACTACATCGTAAATGGTGTCGTAAAGATCAAACTCATGGCGATCGAGTACCAATTTGCCGGCTTCTATTTTAGAGAAATCCAAAACATCATTCACGAGTGCGAGTAAGTGAGCTGAGGATTTGCGGATGGTCTGCACATATAAGTCTTGTTCAGGGTTTAATTCACCATGACGGGCCAATAAATTAATAAAGCCATCAATACTGTTTAGCGGCGTGCGCAGCTCATGGCTGATATTGGCCAAAAACGCAGACTTGGCTTGGCTGGTCGAGATTGCCGCATCACGCGCATTACGGATAGAGATGTTCTGCATCTCCATCTCATCAAAAGCCAGGCGCAAATCATCTTCGGTTTGCTCCGCATGATCCTTGAGATCCTGAAAACTTCTGTGCAAGCGGCGCAACGTTTTGACCAAATCTTGCTGTAATAAGTTAAGCTCACCATCGGACTCAACCGGAATCGGCTGATACAGATTATCGACATGGGTGCGTTGCAACTGCAAGCGTAGCTCATAGATTGGAGCGATCCAGCGTTTTGAATAGATGTTTAAACTTAGCAACAAAATTAAAATAGTAAACAACCCCGTAATCACCAGCGCCATGGCAATACGATACCGAGCAATATAGAGTGGCTCATTGTCCATATCGACGAGCAGCCATAGCCTCTGCCCTTCAAACTCTCCTAGCACACTGCCATAAGCCGTACCAATAGGCGTTGGTCTTTGCGATAAGAAGTTCTCTGTTACATCTATCGAAGGCCACGCTTCATTTAATCCATAGCCTACTGCCGCGAGTACTTGATTGTTCTCGTTAATAATAGCAATGCGCTGTACGTGCTGCTCGGATTGCATGCGTCCTAATTTATCTTGCACGCCCTCAAGTTTGGTGAGCACGGTATTATCTGCATTGTCATCACGGCTTGCTTGCGAACGCTCCTGTTCTAATAATTCAGGAATCAGCTCAGCAATCGCTGGGGTATAGCGAATCAGTACCGCTTCGGCCAACACTTCTTGCTCTGAGTTGCTGGCACGCATGGTTTCATAAAAGACCAAAATACCACCGACAGCCGCTAACACACAAATGGGCAAAAACACCAAGATGATGAGCTGACCATACGCACTACTGGTATCAAAACGTTTTTTGTATGCCATGCTAGCTTTACTCTCTACTGGGGTTTGCACTGTGTATAAATGACAGTGGTCAGTTGTGGTTGCCACTCATTAAATCTTAACGGCTGTAGGTATTTTAACAGTATTTATAAAGGTAGATACTGTCATCGCAAATGAGTGAATGGGCTGCCGCTATAGATTGTATGATTTTAACTGTCCAGCCGATATTAGACACGCCTCATTTACCAAAATCTCTTGATGCTCTCAGCGTAGCCAAAAACAAAATGATATAATGACGCAACTTCTTATTTTTTACCATTTTCTTGTGACTACAATAATATAATTGGCCACTAAATCACAGGCTTACACCGGTAGTCACGAGGTTAAGGCTTTTATTCAAAAACCAACATTAAATTTAAAAAATAAACCTCTGTTTAAAAATCAATTTTGAACCTAATAAGGATACCTTATGTCCGATACGGCCATGTCAAACGCTAACTTTATTACTCAGGTCACTGTCCTTGCCGATTGCGTCGGTCAGACACCATTGGTCAAATTGCAACGCTTACCTGAGCAAGCGCAAATGACCAACGGTGCAACATTACTGGCCAAGCTTGAAGGTAATAATCCAGCTGGCTCTGTAAAAGACCGTCCTGCTTTCAATATGATTTATCAAGCAGAACAGCGCGGTGACATCAAGCCTGGCGACACCCTGATTGAAGCCACCAGCGGCAATACTGGCATTGCCTTAGCCATGGTCGCTGCGATGCGTGGCTATCCGATGACATTACTGATGCCAACCAATTCAACTCAAGAGCGCAAAGACGCCATGATTGCTTATGGTGCAACCTTAATCGAGGTGGATGAGGGCATGGAAGCAGCACGCGATCTGGCATTGCAAATGCAAGCAGACGGTAAAGGTGTCGTGTTAGATCAATTTAACAACCCTGATAACAGCCAAGCCCATTACCTAACCACAGGGCCTGAATTATGGGCACAAACGGACGGTAAAATTACTCACTTCATCAGCTCAATGGGCACGACCGGTACGATTACGGGTGTCTCGCGTTATCTGAAAGAAAAAAACCCAGACATTAAAATTATCGGCCTTCAGCCTGATGAAGAAGCCTCGATCGCTGGTATCCGCCGCTGGCCTGCCGCTTATATGCCGGGGATTTTTGACGCCGATCTGGTCGATGAGGTTATGGATGTCGATCAGAGTGTTGCGGAAGTTTACATGCGCAAACTGGCTAAGACCGAAGGTATCTTCGCTGGAGTGTCTTCCGGGGCAGCCGCATGGGCCGCGATGGAAGTTGCTAAAGAAAACCCGAATGCCGTCATCGCTTTTATTGTTTGCGATCGCGGTGATCGTTACTTGTCGACGGGTTTGTACAATGTTGATGATAGCAATGTCGATAATAGTGCAAACGTTAACTAACGCCAGACAACACCGCCCAATATTGTTGAATCCACTTAAAAAACGTACAAAGCAACCGAGTGCAGACATACATGTCATACTCCAAGCGCAGTTAGCATCGTCACTCTTTATAGTGGATTCATTGTAAGCTTATAAATAGTCAGGACCACCTATGCCACAAGCCCTACCATCCGACCCTATCTTAGTCTTTGATATTGAGACTGTCGCTGATGTTGATGCAGCTCGCCGTATCTATCCCCAGTTGGCAGCGCTCAATGATGCAGATGCGCTAAGTGCATTGACTGCGATACGTACGCAAGAGGCTGGCCATGATTTTATGCGCTTACCATTGCAGCGCATCGTTTGTATTTCTGCGCTTTATATCAAAGAGGGTAAGTTATCGTTATTTTCGTTGACCGCAGATAAGTTTAACGAAAAAGACATTCTAGCCAAATTTTTTCGGGCGTTTAGTGACATTGAAACACTGCCTCAGCTCATCAGCTGGAATGGCTCGGGTTTTGATATTCCGGTGCTGATATATCGCGCCATGCAGTATGACTTGTCAGCCCCCTGGTTGTTTGAAGAAGGCGAACGTATCAAAAACATGCGATTTGATAATTACGTCAATCGTTTCCACACTCGCCATCTTGATTTGATGGACAGGTTTAGTCAGTACGGTGCCAGTCGCCGCGAAGCGATGGATGTGGTTGCTAGTTTGTATGGACTACCCGGTAAAACGGATGTCGATGGCAGTATGGTTGGCGATCTCGTCAGCAAGGGTGATTGGCAGACGCTATCGATATATTGTGAGTCTGATGTCATGAATACTTGGTTGATCTATCTGCGCTGGTTGCGTTTAACCGGTCAGTTGTCCTCAGCAGATTTTACTGCTTGGCAGCAGCAAAGCCATGATTATTTGGTCAACTATACCCAAGCAGACGGCCGTGCTCGCCATCAAGACTTCATTACTGATTGGTCAACTGCGCCCGACACATAAAAAACCGCGTGACAAATAGCGGCTTTTAGTGGCTTTCATCTTCATTTTTTAGTTATTTATCATTTATCATTAAGGCAGGTTTATGCAACCCACCGATTCAAAAACATCTACAACGCTTGATGCGACGCAAAAAGCCAGCGATACCCAAACGATTGCCATTCCTCCTAATAAGAAAAAGTCTAAACCCTCATCAAAAACGCGTCGTCGGCTAAAAGACGCGGAACCATTACCTTTTACAGTAGATGGCTTATCGCATGATGGTCGCGGCGTTGCCGTATATGGTAACGGCTTTGGGACAACGGACGGTCATATCGAGGACAAGCATGGCAAAAAAGTCTTTGTGAGCTTTGCATTACCCGGTGAAAGTGCGATGGTCAGACTGACCAACGTGCGCAACAGCTTTGAAGAAGGGGACGCTATTAGCATCACTGCAAACCCAAACCCTGAACGCGCCGTACCGCCCTGCCCGCACTTTGGGGTCTGTGGTGGTTGTAATTTGCAGCATTGGGAGCCTGCAGGACAGATCAATTTTAAACAGTCTGTCTTGGCTGAAATGCTCCTACATCAAGCCAATATAGCGCCTGATCATTGGCTTGAGCCAGTCGTTGGCGATCGCCTGGGTTATCGCACCAAAGCTCGTCTTGGCGTACGTTATGTCGTTAAAAAAGAGACGGCTCTAGTCGGCTTCCGTGAGCGCTCAAGTAACTTCTTAGCAGAGTTAAATGAGTGTCATATTTTAGATCCCCGTATTGGTTTTGAGATTGAAAATCTAAAAACACTGATTAGCACCTTAGAGAGCCGTGACAAAATTGCCCAGCTTGAATTGGCAATGGGTGAGCAAATACCGGAGTTACCCGATGGCGATCAACCTGTTGCCCTGATTGTGCGAAACTTGGCGCCGTTATCAGATGCTGACATTGATAAGTTAAAGACATTTTTTGCAGCGAGTCACTGGCAGCTGTATTTACAGTCCAAAGGCGTCGATAGTATTGAGCGCATCGCCTTGACGGACGCTGACGATATGAGCCAGCAGTTTGGACGCTTGTATTATCAATTGCCAGAGTACGATCTGACATTTGAATTTATTCCGACTGACTTTACCCAAGTCAACTTATCTGTCAACCGTCAAATGACCAAGCTTGCTTGTGATTTGTTGGATTTAAAAGCAGGTGAGCGCGTACTGGATCTGTTTAGTGGACTGGGCAATTTCAGCTTGCCCCTAGCGCGCCTCGTTGGGGAAACTGGCTCGGTGATTGGGGTCGAAGGTAGCGAAGCGATGACGGCACGCGCCGCTGATAACGCACGTCGCAATGGCATCAATAATACAGAGTTTTATAGCCAAGACTTGACACAAGACTGTACGGACAAACCTTGGGCCAACCAAGGCTTTGATGCGCTACTGATTGACCCACCGCGCTCGGGTGCTTGGGAGATTATGCAGTATTTGCCAAAATTTAATGCAGACCGCATCGTTTATGTGTCTTGCAACCCAGCAACGCTCGCCCGCGATACCAAAGCACTGTTAGAGCAAGGCTATCGTTTGACTCATGCTGGCGTGATGGATATGTTCTGTCATACTGGGCATGTTGAGTCCATTGCTCGCTTTGAAAAAATAGCAGTTTAATGCTTTTCTGCTTTATCTAAGCTGGCCAAAACGATAAATAGCCGTGTTTATAGCCACTAATGCTTGACCAAAATTGGGTTAAGCTAGGCTAATAAATGACGGCTCTTTATCCTGATTCACAACAGACATTACATAGGCTCGCTTGATTTGTCCCCTTAAAATGAGATAATAGCAAACAATCTTCCTATGTTTGTTGAATGAAAACTTAGTGAACGTTTGCACTCATAACTTTATATATTTTTCGCGTATTCTATAGCTGCTAAGAATCACAATTTTTAGCAGTTGTAGTGGTTTGTAGCTGACACTTTATGAGTGTCACTTCGAGGTTTTTGCGTAGTAAATGAGGTTATAATTAACTCAATATAGCTAAGAGGAGTCGGCTATGGTAAAGATTCGTGAAGGATTACCACTAGTGGATGGACAGACCACGCAAGCCGATAGCGCAGCACTAGCGGCACAACTGGTGGCGAGCCAACGCTCTCATCAGTCTGCCAACAGCTATGCCCAAATCCCCCTCGATATCAAATACCAGCTATCCACTCACAAGCTACACACCACTTTTGATCGCTCAGCATTACATGCTTTTCATAGTCATGACCCAAAACTTGAGAACGAGTATTCTGACAACCCGCTTCTAGATGAGAATAATACACTCTCAAAACAAGAGCTGGAGGCGGTTGATTTAGATCAGGTCAATATTGACATTCCGACTTGGTTAGACAATGTCGCCAAGCGTATCGGCCAAGAGTCCGTCCCTAACCTAAGCGCTGCTTGTGAGTTTATTCGCAGTCATATGAATACCAGTGAATCTGAGCGCTCAGGTGCTTATGTGACGGGTATTGGTATGACGGACATACTGACCTATCTTTATCAAGATGAAGATGCTCTTGTCGCGGCTATGCTATACCGCAGCGCGCGTAAGTCCATTATTAGTGTCGCTGATATCGAAAAAAACTTCGGTGCGGATATATCGACTCTGGTCAAAGACACCTTAGCCATGGGTAAGCTGTCTGAGATTATTGAAAGTAACAAACGCTTAGAAGACCACTTTGTAAACAATCAACGAGATCAGCTATCCAATATCTATAGCATGCTGATTTCTGTCACCAATGACGTACGCGTCGTACTGATCAAGCTGGCTGAACGTACCTTTGCCATGCGTGAGTTGACCTTCTCTAATGAAGAACGGCAAAGCCGCGTCGCACGCGAAGTCATGACCATTTATGCCCCGTTAGCGCATCGACTGGGCATCGCCCAGCTCAAATGGGAGCTTGAAGACTTAGCTTTTCGTTATCTGGCTCCCCAGCGCTATAAAGAAATTGCCAAACTACTGTCTGAAAAACGTAGCGAACGTGAGTCCTATATTCAACGCGTGCAAGACAAGCTGAACGAAGCACTGCTGGACGCCAATATCGAGGGTGAAGTTTCTGGACGCGTGAAGCACATCTATTCTATCTACCGAAAAATGAAGCTCAAAGGCTTATCGTTTGATCAGCTTTATGACATTCGTGCGCTGCGGGTCTTGGTCAATAACCCCTCAGATTGTTATCACGTGCTCGGCTTGGTACATGGTTTATGGCGTTATATTCCCGAGCAGTTTGATGACTACATCACTAACCCCAAATCTAATGGTTATCGCTCACTACATACAGCGGTTATTGCTGAGAATAAGTCACTTGAAGTGCAGATTCGCACTCATGAAATGCACTTTGAGGCCGAGCTTGGCATGTGTGCGCATGTCAATTATAAAGAAGGCCTGAAGAAGAAACAGGACAACTATCTTAATCAAAGAATCAGCTCCTTGCGTCAGCTCCTATCTATCAATAATGAAACGCGCAATCAACCGCGCTCGTCGTTACTAACAGGCGAAGAAATAGATGACATGGGGTTTGATGAAGAAGAGCAAGTCGTTGATTTTGATGAGCTCGAACGCATTTATATCTTCAGTCGTGATGGCGATATTACCGAATTGCCAAAAGGCGCAACCGTCCTTGATTTTGCCTATTACGTACATACGCAAGTTGGTAATCGTGCGCAAGCGGCTCGAGTCAATCAGCGCTATGTGCCCCTGACCTACCAGCTCAAAACTGGCGAACAAGTTGAAATTATTACCAAGGCGTCACGCGAGCCCAATCGCGACTGGCTGGTTGCGTCACTCGGTTACATCCATACCAACCGCGCGCGCTCGAAACTGCGTCAATGGTTTAACAAGCAAGATCGCGATAAAAATATCGAGATTGGCCGTCAAATGCTCAGCAAAGAGCTCGAGCGATTGTCAGTGCATCCAAACAGCATTGATTTAAACGATTACACTCAGCATTTTCATGTCAATAATACCGATGATATTATCGTTGGACTGGTCACGGGTGACATTGGTCTCAACCAGCTCACCAGCCATATTTCTCGGCAACTACATCTAGAGCCTGAGATTCCGCCAGAAAGTTTTGTGCCAAATACGGATACCAGAGACGCAGGTAAACTTGATGCGTATAAAATTCGTATCGATGGTCTGGATAATATTGAAATCAACTTAGCAGGCTGCTGCCATCCTGTGCACGGTGAGCCGATTGCTGGCTATATCACCTTGTCACGGGGTGTCAGTGTCCACAATCGTGGTTGCCCTGAGTACTTACGCCTTATAGAGCGTGACCCTGAGCGCGAAATAGAGGCGGCTTGGCGGGTTCAATCTGGCCGCTATCAACCGGTTGATATTCACGTAGAAGCCTATGATAGACGAGGATTATTGCGTGATTTGACACAGATTATTGACAAAGAAAACGTGAATATTCGTCAAGTTGAGACACTGAGCAATGATGATAATATCGCCTTTTTAAAATTTCATATCGAAGTTTCAGGATTGGCACATTTATCTAAACTCCTCGCCAAACTGGAGCAACAGCACGGTATCTTACATGCACGGCGTGCTGTCGCCTAAGTAGCCCTGCTTTACCCTACATTTATTTAAAATAGAGTTCTTATAAAAACACCATGCCTGAATTGCCAGAAGTAGAAACCACTAAGACAAGCCTTGCACCATTGTTAGGGCAACGCGTCATCGATGTAAAAGTATTTCAACCAAAGCTACGCTGGTCTATGCCCGATGACTTGGATAGCTTGGTTCATTACACATTAGACAGTGTCGAGCGTCGAGCGAAGTATTTAATACTGAACTTTCTGCCATTAGCACCTAAGGATGACAGCACTGCTGCGCAAGCAGGAACATTATTACCGCGTCAGCTCTTAGTGCATTTAGGAATGTCAGGTAGCTTACAGCAGCACAGTGACGGTACTGATACACGTAAACACGACCATTTGGTGATAGTGTTTAGTGATGTGGACAACACAAAGTCGCAGCTACACTATTATGACCCCAGACGTTTTGGCTCAGTTTTATGGTATAAGGATTATGGGACGAAGCTGTTAGATCATCTAGGCCCCGAACCATTGGCGGATGAGTTTACTGCAGACTATTTATATCAGTTCATCCAACGCACAAATACAGCTGATATAGATGACACTGATAAAATAGGCCGTAAAACCAAATTAAAGAAACCACAGCCCATTACCCGCCCCATTAAATCTGTCATTATGGAACAACAAATTGTGGTTGGGGTTGGGAATATTTATGCGACCGAAAGTTTGTATCTGTCAGGGATCCATCCTGCTACCCCTGCCCATCACCTGTCTTACGATCAGCTCACTGTGTTGGTTGCCCATATTAAGGCAATCTTACAAAAAGCCATAGCGCTTGGAGGGTCAACCCTACGAGACTTCACGGTAGCAAGTGGCCAAACGGGTTATTTCCAACAGACATTAAACGTTTACGGCAAGCAAGGTGAGACTTGTCCGCATTGTAGTACGGTACTTGAGAACATCAAGCTAAATGGCCGCGCTAGTGTTTACTGTGCCAACTGTCAACCACTCATCTAAAGGCTGTTTTAGCAATGTATGTCTATGGCACCCTAAACATGGGTAGCCTGTTATATAGTCAGATTAATATAAAAGAGATACACGGGGCTGGAATAAATTTTTTGTAGCCTCTGTCGGCTTAAGCACAGCAAGCCAGAAAATTTGTACCAGTCGCGCAGCATAGTATCGTGTATCCATTTTATTCAGTATTGACCAT
Organism: Psychrobacter sp. CCUG 69069; assembly: GCF_021023115.1. Taxonomy (NCBI): domain Bacteria; kingdom Pseudomonadati; phylum Pseudomonadota; class Gammaproteobacteria; order Moraxellales; family Moraxellaceae; genus Psychrobacter; species Psychrobacter sp. CCUG 69069. Next base: position 24,828 of record NZ_QQAI01000003.1, on the reverse strand, counting down.
AATAACTAAATACTTCCGTTTAAACGTTCTGCCTTTTTTATTACGCTCGCTACATGGTACGCATTTTTGTTGCTTATTCACGTACATCTTGCTTTAATAGTGCTAACAGCTACATAAGTCGTGCAGCTTTTTTGGTTGCCTGTAATATTCAGTCTACCTATTATTTTATACTGTTTGTGCATAGCAACGGCAGCAGTCAGTAATCATACCCATTATGAATTTTAGGACATCGTTATGACGGTTAAAGCCAAGAACCAACGCTCAGTTAAACAGCAAGTTTTTACTGTAGCTGCAAGTTTAAGTTTATTGGCCGCTAGTACGCAGCCTGCCTTGGCAGCCATAGAAATTGATGAAACAGACTTTGGTCCTTCGTATGAGACTATGGTGGTGGATACGGTTGTAGGTAAGCCGCTACAACTGGTCAATGCCGTTGCTGGTACTGCCGCCTATCTTGTCAGTCTACCCTTCTCGCTTATCGGGGGTAATGCCGATCAGGCGCAGCAGAAATTATTTGTAGAGCCTTGGGATGCGATGGGCCGTTGTCTAGGTTGCACTGTTGCCGAAGACAATTATTATAAATCACAAGCCACTAATGATAATGTGGTACGTATCGTTGTTGACCAACCATCAGAGATTTTGATTAACACCAATGATTATGTGGTAGTCACTCCATAAGCGGTTTGCTCTTTTAGAAGTTTTTAAACGGTACGTATGATTTAAAAGCTGCAACTTTATCAATCGACAATAAAAAAAGGCTAACATCGCGTTAGCCTTTTTTTGTTGCTTGACTCTTATTAAGCCAAACTATTAAGCACCTTTCTTACTACGACCATGACGCTTACGCTCACTTTCGGTCAAATAGCGTTTGCGGATACGTATGGCTTTTGGCGTTACTTCCACGAGCTCATCGTCTTGAATGAATTCAAGCGCCTGCTCAAGAGTGAACTTGACAGCTGGCGTCAACGTCAACGCTTCATCAGTACCACTAGCACGTACGTTGGTCAACTGTTTAGCAGTCGTTGGGTTGACCGTCATATCATCGTTACGCGAGTTCAGGCCAACAATCATACCCTCGTAAACTTCAAGCTGTGGCTCAGCAAATAATTTACCGCGTTTTTGTAGGTTAAACAGGGCAAAGCCTAGGCAAGTACCATTGGCCATAGAAACCAATACACCGTTAGAGCGGCCACCCACATCACCGATCTTTTGCGGACCGTAATGTGAGAAGCTTGACGTCATGATGCCACTACCTGAAGTCAGCGTCAAAAACTCTGAGCGGAAACCAATCAGACCACGTGCTGGCATCGTAGCCTCAATACGCATACGACCTTTGCCATCCAGCTCCATGTTAGTCATCTCGCCTTTGCGTAGACCAACCTGCTCCATGATAGAACCTTGATGCTCTTCTTCGATATCAAAGACAACATTTTCATATGGTTCTTGCAGCTTACCATCAACTTCTTTGACAATAACTTCTGGACCTGAAACACCCAGCTCAAAACCTTCACGGCGCATGTTTTCAATAAGTACAGACAAATGAAGCTCACCGCGACCTGATACTTTAAATTTATCAGGAGATTCTGTGTCTTCTACACGCAACGCCACGTTATGAATCAACTCACGCTCAAGACGTTCACGAATATTACGTGAAGTCACAAACTTACCATCACGACCAGCAAAAGGTGAGTTATTGACTTGGAAGTTCATAGAGACAGTTGGCTCATCAACCGTTAGCGCTGGTAATGCTTCAACGTGATTAGGATCACAGATAGTATCTGAGATATTAAGCGCATCAATACCTGTGATACAAACGATGTCGCCCGCTTGTGCATCTTCTACTTCGATACGATCCAGACCATGATAGCCCATGATTTTTAGGATACGACCATTACGCGTTTTGCCATGCTTATCAATGACAGTAACTTGTGTATTGGTTTTAACCTTACCGCGCTGAATACGACCAATACCAATAACGCCGACGAAGCTATTGTAGTCGAGGCTTGAGATTTGCATACGGAATGGCGCATCTGCATCAACCTGTGGAGGCTGTACAACATCGACAATAGTTTTGAAAAGTGGTGTCATGTCATCAGCTAAATCATCGGCTTCTAGACCTGCAATACCATTCAACGCTGAGGCATAAACAACTGGGAAATCCAACTGCTCATCTGTGGCCCCTAGGTTGTCAAACAAATCAAAAATTTGATCCATGACCCAATCAGGACGTGAGCCCGGACGGTCAATTTTATTAATAACCACAATCGGCTTTAGGCCTTGCTCGAATGCTTTTTGCGTGACAAAACGAGTTTGAGGCATTGGACCATCAACCGCATCAACCACTAGAAGTACGCAGTCAACCATCGACATAACACGCTCAACTTCACCACCGAAATCGGCGTGACCTGGGGTATCAACGATATTGATACGGTATTCAGTTTCTGAAGTTTGATCTGTCCAGCGGATGGCTGTGTTTTTAGCCAAAATAGTAATACCACGTTCTTGCTCAATATCGCCTGAATCCATTGCACGTTCAGCAATGTTTGCACGGTCGCCAAAAGTACCAGACTGATGTAATAACTTATCAACCAAAGTTGTTTTACCGTGGTCAACGTGGGCAATAATTGCAATGTTACGCAGGTGTTTGATATCGTTCGCCATATAAAATGCTCGTTTCGTCTTAAAAAAATGCAGTAGCAGTAAGCGCCGCTGGATAAACTTTTATCATAAATCAGTTAGACGTTGAATACCTAAATTTGACAACGGCACAATAGGGCAGTTAATCAAACAACTTCAATATAATCAAGTATCTACACTGATTAATTCATCATACAGATAGCTATGCTAAAGTACATTCTGTCAATTTACAGAATGTTTGGGCAGCTAGTATAACATTATTGCTTCATAAATTTATGTAATAACTTGCTTATATCAATACATAAATAAAAAAAGCCACCCAATGGGCAGCTTTTTTTGTAACTTCATGTTTGACTACATAACCAATTGGCTATTACTTACTGAACAACCATGTCTTTAGTTTGTTCAACAGTCATTGTTTTGTCACCAGTGATGATGGCATAAACACGACGGTTCATAGCACGGCCTTCTTCAGTGTCGTTTGGCGCGATTGGGTTGTCATAACCATAACCAACTGTTGATAGACGGTTTGGAGCAATACCGAATTCGTTAGTTAGCATAGATTTAACGGCAACGGCACGAGCTTCAGACAGACGTTGGTTGTAACGTGCTGAAGGACCAGTTTTAGAAGCATGACCTTCGATACGTGCGGTAGAGTTAGGATACTCGCGCATCTTCTCTGCTACTTTAGCGATTTCAGGCTTGTACTGGTTTTTGATAGCTGATTTGTCGTTATCAAAGAACACACGTAGTTCCATTTTCAGCTCATCAGTAATATCTACTGGTACTGGGCAACCGCGCTCATCAACAACCACATTCATTGGAGTGCCTGGGCATGCATCGATGCTATCAGGTACGCCATCACCGTCAGAATCAAGATCAGACTCAACAACCACTACTGGCGTAGTGTCAACTACTGGCTCTTGCATTGGTGGTACTGCGACCGTAGGCGCTAAATGGCCACCCAGTACAACTTCTAGACCGGCCAAAGCCATGCCTTCCCACCAGTTGTTATCAAAGTTATGGATCGCACGAGCTTCACCACGTAGGCTTAGCGCGTCGTTGATGCGATACATAGCACCTAGACCTAGGTTACCGATAGTATCTTTAGTGCCACTAACTTTATCACCAGCCGCATCTTCGATTTCAATTTTAGACTGACCAGCACCAACCAATACATATGGCTTAAGCGCGTTGTCAGTATAACCAGTAAACTCTTCAGTACCAACTAAGAAATTACCAGAAATCATTTCTTGTTCAGCATCAAAAGAATCAGAGCCATTCTGGTCAATAGCATCAGTGTTTGATACACCATACTCCACTTGGAACTGAGTAGAAGGTGTTAGCTCGATACCTAGTGCAGCACCAGTATACAAACCATCTTCTTTATAGTAACTATCGCCTTGGCCATTGTAATTTTCTAGTAATTCAGCTTGATCATCATCAGCACCTTCACTGTAATGATAACCTAACAATAGTGGGCTAATAGTAACGCCAGCATTCGCTGCTAAAGGAGCAGCCGTTACGGCAACCAAAGCTAGAGCAATTTTATTCAATTTCATGGACTTCCTCCAAAGGATAATTTTAGTGATGCGTGAAGCAAAACCGATTTTCAAGACATTCTAAAGTAGATATCTTTTACGCATTTTAAGTTACAAAGCAAAACCAATTAAGAAGTAGCTTAGCGATTATCAATTCAGTTTACAACTTTTTTCGTTAACGAGCTACACATTATTACACGATAATGTTGTAACTAAAACACAATAACCTGCTGAAGTTACCTAGAACTAACACACCTTACGCTTTTTATCTTTTGTATGCCAGTTCACAAGAGATAGCAGACTTAACACTATCTATTGTCTGCGCTTATTTTAATATAGTTAGTAATTTTTCTCTATTACTAAAACCTTTCCTTCACTAATTGAAACATTTTTTGACAGTAGACATATATTCTGTTTATATTATATAAGTCAACATTATTTCACCCTATAGCCTAATTGTTTTTTCTTTAGATCTACACCTTGCTATGTCCTTACAAGTCTATTTAAAAATGTTTAGATGAAAAGATAACTAGAGAGACAACGCTAAAAAATGAGCTTGCTCTACTGTATGGCACCAAACTCCTTCTCATAGGTAATAAAACCTTATGACCCCGCTTGATAAGACATCGTTAAGTGATAGAAAACTCTCTACCTCTATCTTACTCATATTAACTTTAGGTAAGAGTGGTTTGGTTCGTCACAGACTTTGGCAATGTAGGACTCAGCTCTATACGGCCTTTCGCTATCATTTTACAGTGAGCCAAATTCTCTCAGTAGACATGAGCGCTTATAGGTATAAAGGAAAGCAAGGTTTTACCTTGGTTGAGCTGATTGTCACCGTAGCGGTATTGGCGATTATAATGACGATTGCAGCTCCCGCTATTCGTACACAGTTAGCGCGTATGGAAGCCAAACGTATTGAAAATCAGGTAGAAAACTCACTTACCTTGGCAAAAACGGAGAGTTATATCAGAAGACAGAATATCATTGTTTGTCTGTCTAACGCAGGTGGGCGCTGCCACAGAGACAGCGATAAGACTCTTTTATTGTTTGTAGACAAAAACGACAATAAAAATTTTGATGCTCAAACAGATTTTTTAATAAGGCAAAGCGCCTTGAACCCTAAATACGCGAAGCTAAGTTTGCGCGTAGGAGGCAGGCGTCACTACATCAAATTTTGGGGTGATAGCGGTGCCCCTAGAGGGCACTTCGGTCATATCAAATACTGTCCAACTGTGGCTTATAATAACGCAATGTATTTAATATCCTTTAGTCAATCGGGCAAGATTAAGCAAAAACTTAACGAAAACCATCCCACGCAATGTGATAAATAGTAAGATTGGCACGTATTATATTTTAGCTATCTTTGTGCATCGCACTTTTCATCATAATGACCGCTTGCTCGATCCCCACGAATATAGCATCGGCGATAAGCGCATGACCGATGTTTAACTCATAAATGCCTTCAATTTGCGCAATAGCCCTAACATTATCACGTGTCAGACCATGACCGGCGTTAATTAAAAGTTTATTATTGATACGTTGGGCAGTGACGACGGCTTGTTTGATTCGTTTTAGCTCAGCGTCTTGCACGTCTATGTTGCCTGCTAAGCCGGCCTCTGCATAAGCGCCTGTGTGCAACTCAATAGCATCTGCGCCGCAATCTACGGCGGCAGCAATTTGTGTTTCTTCGGGATCAATAAATAAAGAAACTTTACTGCCTGCAGCTTGTAACTGGCTAATATATTCTGTTAACCAAGTCACCTGCCCTGCCACATCAAGCCCGCCTTCTGTGGTCAGCTCTGCACGCTTTTCAGGGACTAAGCACACCCAAGATGGTTTTACTTTATTAGCAATTGCCAGCATCTCATTGGTTGCCGCCATCTCTAGATTCATTCTGGTGGTCAACTGCGCCGCTATCTCATACACATCTGAATCTTGAATATGACGGCGATCTTCGCGTAAGTGTATGGTGATGCCGTCTGCACCTGCCTGCTCACAGAGTAAAGCAGCATCCAAAGGGCTGGGATAGTTGACCCCGCGTGCTTGACGCAAAGTGGCTACATGGTCAATATTCACCCCTAATAAAGGTTTTCGTGAGGTCTTTTCCGATAGAGATAACGCAGAGAGGGTCATAAGAAATCCTTTTGATAACGATACTCAGTTGACTTATATGTAATGATAAAAAGGTACTATTTCACATGACCTTAATTTAACAGCGGTGCTACTCAGCAAATATTCTCTTTACTGTTGATAACGCTGCTGCTGCTGCCATAACAAACGACTTTGTAGTGGTTGATACTCAAGCAAATGATCAATCAGCTGTCGATGTAGTTTTGACCAGTGATTTAGCGTGGCTTCAGTAATGCCCAATTTTGCCATCTGGATAATGTCAGTACCCATCAGAACCGTTTGTCCAGTAGCACTCTCTAAATGCTCAGACTGTCTATTATTCTGAAAGACAGGTACTAAGCCCACGTCAGGCAAAAAACGATAACAGCAATCAGGGACGACAACATCCTCGGCACTGTCATGCGTGAGCGTGAGCGTGAGCGTAAAACCCAGCTCGTTAAATAAATGATGCTCAAACTGCCGCAAACACAACCGTAACTCATTGGCGCTTAAAGGCTGTCTAAGTTGGCGTAAACTGTTCTCATAATGCTGCCACAATACTGGCATTGGGTCTTCAGTGGGTAACAGGCGCCATAATATTTCGTTCAAATACAACGCTGAGTACTGCTGCTGACCGGTAATATTTTCATAAGGCCTAGCGCTTAATACCGCCCCTAACGTGTTAGGCCCACTGTCTTTTTGCGTCTCATCTGTCTGGGTAGTCGTTTGTGATGCGACACCAATTTGGCTAAAAGTCTTTAAATCACGTTGACCCGTAGCAAAGAGCTGTAAAGGCATAAACAGTGGTGCGCCCTTTTTTCCCACGCCATGTATCACACCATGCTGCTGAGAAAAAAGATAATACAAGGCACGCTTTTCTTGGTAGGGGCGCTGATGTAATAAATAACCGACTAACGCTTCATTACGCATTTTTTATTACCTCAGCACCGAGCCTTTACACGATTGTAAAAAGGCGGTTATTCAATCACTATCAGTATCCCAGACTGGTCAACGCACGTTCGTCATCAGACCAGCCGCGCTTCACTTTCACCCATAGTGTTAGCATGATTTTTTTATCGAAAAGTTGTTCCATATCTTTACGCGCGTCCATCCCGACTTGTTTAATACGCTGGCCTTTATCACCAATGACGATGGCTTTTTGACCACTGCGTTCGACGTAAATAGTCGCGTCAATAAACGTACAGGCCTTACGTGGACGACCTGTTTTTGGATCAGTGTGGGCAGGCTCATCCTTGAACGCATCAATCTGTACCGTTAAATCATAGGGCACTTCATCACCCGCACTACGCATGATTTTTTCGCGGATGATCTCACTGGCCAAGAAACGCTCTGAGCGATCAGTGATCTGTTCGGTATCGTAGATAGGTGCCGCAACTGGTAGATGAGACGCAATCACCTCTTGCAGGCGATCGAGGTTTTGGTTTTTTAACGCAGATACTGGCACGATATCGGCAAAGTCAAAACTGTCGTTAAAGGTCTCAATCAGCGGCAATACGCTGCCTTTATCTTTTAAGGTATCTGATTTATTAATCACCAGCACCACGGTTAAGTCAGTATCGCCAAGCTTTTGTAACGTTAGTAAATCATCATCACGCCACTGATCTGAGTCGACAACGAACAACACCAAATCCACGTCTACTAGGGCTGATACGGCGGCTTTATTCATGCGCTCATTAATAGCTCGCACTTCATTACGGTGGATACCAGGTGTATCAACAAACACAGCCTGCATCTCATGGTTTGACAAAATACCATGGATACGATGACGAGTCGTTTGCGGTTTACGTGAAGTGATAGATAGCTTTTGACCCAGTAAGTGATTCATCAAAGTCGACTTGCCAACGTTTGGTCGCCCAACAATGGCAACATAGCCAGACTTAAAATCATCAGCCATACGCGTATGACCGCTTGGGGCAAAGAACTCTTCAATTGCCATGTCATTTTCTAGCGATATATCTTCTGACTGATCGATACTCTTATTCGTTAGAGCAGCATTCGTTAGAGTCGCGTCATCTTGGTTTGGATGCGTCTCTGTGTTGTTGATCATATCGTTGGTACTGTCTTCATTATTTGATGGCACATCAGTACGATTGCTCATAGGTTAATCCTGTAGAGTTTATAACCAGCCAAACGGCACTTCATAGTGGATTGGGTATATCCGCACTAAAAAAATGACATCGTTATCGGCTGGGAAATATTTGAGGTTTTAAAATAAGTAACATTTAATATAAATAGAATAAGTGCTTACTAAAGTAAAAACCACTTAGAAAGATATCGTAAATGTAAAGTGAGGTTTGCCGCCAAATTCATACCCATTAAGAGCGCTTTTTGGCTGAACCTGGCAGTTTGTGTAATTGATTGATCATAAGCTCTGCCGCTTTTTGTTCGGCGATGCGGCGGCTCTCACCAGATTCAGTAATGTCAGGGCAGTTATTGATATTAACATGGCAACGTACGACAAAAATTTGATGCGGCGCGTTACCACGCGTTTCCATCAGCTCATAATGGGGCAAATCAAACTGCTTAGATTGTAGCCATTCTTGCAGTCGACTCTTGGCATCTTTTAATGCTTTTTGATCATTCACGCTATCAATTAAATCCCCGTACCATGAGAGCACACAGTGACGCGTAATTTCCATATCTTGGCTGTCTAAATAGATCGCTCCGATTAACGACTCCACAGCGTCCGCCAATATAGAGGCACGATTGCGACCACCGCCCTTGCGTTCCCCTATCCCCAATATGAGGTGATTAGAAAGCTCGAGGTTTTGGGCAATAATAACCAATGACTCCTGACGCACCAAAGTCGCGCGCATGCGAGTGAGCCGCCCTTCATTTTGGCTAGGATAACGATGGTATAAAGCTTCACCCACAATCATCCCTAAAAGCGCATCTCCCAAAAACTCTAAGCGCTCATAGTTTTTTTTGCTATCAAATGAGCGGTGTGTCAATGCAAGTTTTGGGAGACTCACATCATTAAACACATAGCCTAATTTGCGTGTTAATACCGTTAAACGCTGAATAAATTCTGCGCTAACAAGCGTATCGACAGACGTGCTATTTTTTTGGGAAGTAGGAACCGCTTGGGAGTGCTGCGAAGTTGGTTTCATGCGAGGCTTATGGTTATCCCTTCTGTTTTACTGGTTTAATAAGTAATCGTAGTTAGTGGTTGGTTACGAAAAAAATGAACGCTCTCTTTCGTTATTCTGCTGCTGCCATCTCGATGTCACCTTCAAAACGATTGACGATATCAACATTGCCAAAAAAGGTATTGGTGACGGCGTACTCTTTATGAATCGCCAATTGTCCCGTTTTTTTATCAGTAAAAGTAAAGACGTCTTCTGCCTTGGTGTCATAGTCACCATTGATAGATAACTGTTTATTGACCCGTTCAACGAACTGCTTGGCCGTCTCATTGTTTTTATTTGACTCTTTAAGCTGGGCGCTTAAGGTCTTGCTCAATTGATAATCGCCAATCTGAGCCGGTACGATAGCAATGATTAATTTGGCAGCAATACCCAAAACGATAATGATTAAAACGATGCTCGTCACACTAGCACCACGCTGCGTGGACAAACCAGATAATTGCTGCATTATAGTCTCTCTCTACTGGTAAATGACTGTTTTTGGATACCTAGGTGCTAGGTAATCGCTGATTAAACAGCAACAATATTAGCACAAAATTATTATCGTTAACTCAACCAATAGAGCTTCTTATACACTTAATCAATCGTACCATTACGGGTAAAGGTTGGTAAATTTAGCCCAGGTGGTTTATGCATCCAAATATATACCGCCTTACCAGCTAAATTATCATCAGGCACAAAGCCCCAGAAACGGCCATCGGCACTGCGATCACGGTTGTCACCCATGACAAAATACTGGCCTTCTGGCACACGAATGCGCCAACTCGTCCCTTCTGAACTCACCACTTCTGGCGATTGCTGTTGTAAAAACGGCGCGTACTGCGAGCTATTCATACCATCTAAATAGCGCACCAGATGCTTGTTGTCACCTTGCGTCTCTTCAAAGTACCTCGCTTCTTTCTCTTCTTGCTGCCCCAGCGCGGCAGCGCTTTCTTCTGTAAGCACTTGACCTGGACCAATTTGACCTGGTAAATAAAGCTGTGAGGTCAATTCAGTATTTGCCGCAAAAGTTACCGGTTTAGTCTCAACTGGCACATCATTGATCGCCAGTGTGCCTTGATCATAGCTGACAGTATCGCCAGGCAAGCCAATCACACGCTTGATATAATAAATACTCGGATTTTCAGGATAACGGAATACGGCTACATCACCATGTTCAGGTTCGCCCGTATCCAAAACCTTATTATACGTCAGCGGTAGTCGCACGCCATAGGCGTACTTATTAACCGCAATAAAGTCGCCAGTATATAAAGTCGGTACCATAGAAGATGAAGGAATATTAAAAGGCTCAATCAAAAACGAGCGCACTATTAATACGACGGCCAGTACGGGGAAAAAGTCATAAGCCCAGCGTACCAGTAAACTTTCATGACCACGGCCGCGAGTTTTACGCTGTTTGAGCGCCAACTTATCTAATAGCCAAACAATCCCTAAGCCTATAGTCAACGGCACTAAAATTAAATTAAAATCAAAATCCATACCAAATTGCCTATTAACGAGCGGCTTATCTCACAGCTTTGACGATAAGACCAACCACACTTGACGTATTATGTGCAAAAATCAAATAAGATAGAGACAAATACTAACTATCCACTTGTAACACCGCTAAGAAGGCTTCTTGCGGGATTTCTACGTTCCCCACTTGCTTCATACGTTTCTTGCCCGCTTTTTGCTTAGACAACAGCTTTTTCTTACGTGAGACATCGCCACCATAACACTTGGCTAAAACATCTTTGCGCATGGCTTTGACCGTACTACGACCAATAATCTGGCTACCAATCGCTGCTTGAATGGCGACATCGAACATCTGACGCGGAATCAACTCTTTCATCTTGGTCACTAGCTGATTGCCACGGAAACGCGCTTGGTCTTGGTGCACAATCATCGCTAGCGCATCCACTTTATCGCCATTGATCAAGACATCTACTTTGACCAGTTTATCAACTTGATAACGCTCAAAGTTATAATCTAGTGAGGCAAACCCACGAGAGACCGACTTTAGACGGTCAAAGAAGTCCATGACCACTTCACCCATCGGAACATCAAAGATCACTTGGACTTGCTTGCCCATAAAGCGCATGTCTACTTGTACACCGCGACGCTCGATACACAAGGTCATGACATTGCCCAAGTAGTCTTGCGGCACCAAAATCTGACAACGGGCAATCGGCTCGCGGAACTCTTCGATATTATTAGGCTCAGGCAATCTCGACGGATTATCCACATAAATCACTTCGCCGTCTTTCTTTTCAATCTCATAGATCACTGAGGGTGCGGTGGTGATTAAATCCAAGTCATATTCGCGCTCTAAGCGCTCTTGGATAATCTCCATATGCAGCATACCTAAGAAGCCACAGCGAAAGCCAAAGCCCAACGCATCAGAGGTATCCGGTTCAAAAAATAACGAAGCATCGTTAATCTGTAATTTCTGTAGTGCTTCACGGAATTTTTCGAAGTCATTGGCATCTACTGGGAACATACCTGCATAGACTTGCGGGGTAATCTGTTTAAAGCCAGGAATACGCTCGACATCAGGCGTTTTGGAATGAGTAATGGTATCACCAACTGGTGCGCCAGCAATGTCTTTGATACCAGCGATAACAAAGCCTACTTCACCTGCTTCTAAAATACCCGTGTCTAAGGGCTTTGGGGTAAACACACCGATAGAGCTGACTGGATGGGCATCGCCGGTCGATTTGATATAAATCTTATCGCCTTTTTTTACCGTTCCTTGGCGCACGCGTACTAAAGAGACCACGCCTAGATAACTATCAAACCATGAATCAATAATTAGCGCTTGTAGTGGCGCGTCGCGGTCACCCGTTGGTGCTGGAATAAACTCGACCAGCGCTTCTAACAGCTTATCAACGCCCAAACCCGACTTGGCAGAGACTCGCGGCGCATCAACCGCGTCAATCCCAATGATGTCTTCAATTTCTTGAATAACACGCTCAGGCTCGACTTGTGGCAAATCGATCTTATTTAACACCGCCATGACCTCTAGACCCTGATCAACAGCCGTATAGCAGTTGGCCACAGACTGCGCTTCTACGCCTTGCGCGGCATCAACGACCAAAAGTGCGCCTTCACAAGCGGCTAATGAGCGCGACACTTCATAAGAGAAATCGACGTGTCCTGGGGTATCGATAAAGTTCAGCTGATAACGCTCACCATTAGGATGATCATAAAATAAAGTGACCGACTGCGCTTTGATAGTGATACCGCGCTCACGCTCAATATCCATGGAGTCAAGTACTTGCGCCTGCATCTCACGATCTTGCAAGGCACCGCACATTTGAATAAAACGATCAGCAAGCGTCGACTTGCCATGATCAATGTGGGCAATGATTGAAAAGTTACGAATATTGGCTAATGCAGTCACAAAGCGCCTACTAAATTAAGGGTGATAGAATAATAAAACTAAAGGCTATTCTAGCAGTTTTCCACTATAAAGTAAGGCGATTTTATTAGCAGTGAGGGGATTTACCAATGAAGTAACCATGGCTTGACTGTGGGCAGAGAGTATTTAACACATTAGTAACGCATAGCAACCATTGTGACACTCATTTATTTTAGGCAAAAAAAAACCAATCACAAAGGATTGGCTTTTTAAATACTGCAGTCTTACTATAAATGGTGGCGATGAAGAGACTTGAACTCTTGACCTCACGATTATGAGTCATGCGCTCTAACCAGCTGAGCTACATCGCCATTTAAGGATCGGTATTATGCCGATACAGGTGACAGTCGTCAACCCCTAGTTAGCATTTTTTGCAAAAAATATGAATTTTATTCAAATTAAGCGCAAATATTCATATCACGAACAATAAAAAGGTTTGGTAAACCGATAAGCCGGGTTCTGTCGTGGACAATCATTCCTCTAGGCGTATCATCGCTAATACGCTCAAGCAACCTACCCGCATCGAACGCGGGCCGCGCCATGCCGATGCCTATTTGGTCTTGCTACGCGTGGAGTTTACCATGCCGTGAACTGTTACCAGCCACGCGGTGCGCTCTTACCGCACCCTTTCACCCTTACCGATGACATTGACGTCTTGCGACAATCAAATAAGCCAAAGGCGGTCTCCTCTCTGCTGCACTGGTCGTCAGGTTACCCTGCCCAGCCGTTAGCTGGCACGCTGCCCTATGTAGCCCGGACTTTCCTCCCCTGCTCGTCTGTTGCCAGTGTGCAGCGGCGATTGCCTAGTCTACCAAGCGCGCTAGTATAGCAAACCTCACGCTTTGCTGGGAATCTCTTTTTGGTTTATTTTTAGTATACGTACAAATGTATTAGAAACGCGTTAGAAAAATTTAAATAAAATCTTTTGGCAAAGATAAGTCAATATCGTTCGAAGCATCATTCATCTGCTTAGCCAATGTCAACCACTGCGTCTTTGGATAATGCTGGTCTAAATAATTTTGTAAAAATTCCATGGTACTGGTGGCAATTTCAATGTCTGTATTAACATTAAAGTCGACATCATGAATATGGTTGTAGATGACGCTATGCACAGTGAGGCCGCGCGATTTTATGGCCTCCAAACTGAGTAACGTATGATTGATACTGCCCAAACGCCCTGAGGTGACCAAGATTACAGGATATCCTTGAGTCGCAATATAATCCAAGGTTAACAATTGCTCCGTTATCGGCACCAGTAGCCCGCCTGCCCCTTCTAGCAGCACCACATCATAATCCACTTGTAAAGCTCTAGTAGCGTGGGTAATCACCTCAGGATTGACAACGTCGTTAGCAAGGGCGGCAGATAAATGCGGTGAGGCGGGCTTCTCATAGCGATAAGGACAAGTGGTAAAATTCAGATCACACGGCTGCAGATCGATCCCCATCAGTTCGCGATGGGTCACAATATCATCAGCAATGTTCATGGTGCCATTATCTGGATTTATTGAAACGCCTGTTTGCACCAGCTTTTGCGTGATGACGTTCACGCCTTGCTGAGTGAGAGCATGGGCAAGCATGCCTGTCGCATAGGTTTTGCCAATCTCGGTATCGATACCTGAAACAAATAAAACGCTCATCATTGACCTTGCTTTGTTAAATACATGCGTATCACTTTTAGCAGTGCTTGGCATAAAGTCATCAGTTCATCATCAGTAATGACATACGGCGGCATAATATAAACCAGTTTACCAAATGGTCTGACCCAAATACCGTGCTCAATCAATAAAGACTGAAACACGGGCATATCAACATCGGCTTCTAACTCGATAACGGCGACCGCACCAAGACAACGCACCTCAAAGACGCCCTCTAAAGTTGCAGCGACGCCAAGTTGTTGCTCCATAATGCATTGCATATTAGCGGTACGTGCTTCGATATTATAAGACATAATCAAATCAATCGACGCACACGCAACTGCACAGGCCAAAGGGTTACCCATAAAAGTAGGGCCATGCATCAGCGCTGGATAGTCACTATTATGTATGGTCTCGGCAATTTTTCGGGTACATAACGTGGCTGCAAAAGTCATGTAGCCGCCCGTCAGTGCCTTTCCAATGGTCATAATATCAGGACTGATACCAGCATGCTCACAGGCAAATAGTTTGCCACTACGGCCAAAACCGGTGGCGATTTCGTCCGCAATCAATAGCACATCGTGCTCATCGCACAGTTGACGCAGTAATTGCAAATAGTCAGGGCTATAAAAACGCATGCCGCCTGCGCCTTGAATGATTGGCTCAATAATAAATCCTGCCAGCTGCGCGCCATACTCTACAAAGAACTGAGATAGTCCAGTGCGCTCCTCTACTGTCAAAGCACGCTCAAACCCAAGTGGCGGCGCAGGGACAAAGTGTTGCATCGGCAACTGCTTACCATACAAGCTATGCATACCATTAACAGGATCACAGATACTCATCGCGTGCCATGTATCACCGTAATAGCCTGAACGCGTCGAAGCAAACTGCTGCTTATTGGGACGATTGGCGGCTATTTGATATTGCAGCGCCATCTTTAGGGCAACTTCTACGGCGATGCTGCCACTATCGGCATAAAATATGGCGTCAAGTCCAGCCGGCACGATTGAGAGCAGTTTTTTACCCAAGTCTATAGCGGGCTGATGGGTCAGGCCACCAAACATCACATGCGCCATTTTGTCCAATTGCTGTGTAATGGCGGCATTCAGTTTTGGGTGGTTATAGCCATGCACGCTCGCCCACCATGATGACATCCCATCAATCAGGCGGATGCCGCCTTGGGTGACAATATGGATCCCATCGGCGTGATCAATCACGATATTGGAATAGGTCGGCGGCAGGCTGGCGTATGGGTGCCACAGATGCTGCTGGTCAAAGTCGCTCATTGACTGAAGTATGTCTGTCATCATCGTTTTGTCCCTAAAACACTTTTACATCAACTTTTATATATAGTCAGTCCTAAATCCAATCGATACGCTAATATCGCTGTGCTACTGGTGCAAATTTTTCTTATGTGCTGTTCGCAAGCGTGACAGATGCGGCGTAAAATTTGTCCCAGCAGCCCTGTATCGTGTTCAAAGTGAGTCAACTGTCTGTTTCTTTAGTAACTTATTGACCCGTAATGCGCTTGTATTTGGCAAGCAAATCACTCTCGGTTTCGACATGGTTTGGGTCATGAGGAATACAATCAACAGGACAAATCACCACACATTGCGGTTCATCAAAATGGCCCACACATTCGGTACACAGATCAGGGTCAATGACATAAATATCATCCCCTTCTGAGATTGCCTCATTGGGGCAAGCAGGCTCGCAGACATCGCAGTTGATACATTCATCAGTGATTAGTAGCGCCATAACTGGCTCCTTTTGTGTGTTACTCGTATCAGTCGCAACGGATAATTTTTGACGGTGGTCGTCAGTATAATCAGCACATAAACCTACTTCAGATTCAACTTTTCCACAAAGGCTTGCGAGACACAGGGAGGGACAAATTTATTAACATCCCCCCCCAGTTTGGCAATTTCACGAATCATGGTCGATGAGATAAATGAATAGTTCTGAGATGGCGTTAAAAAAACGGCTTCAAAGTTTTCATCAAGCTCACGATTCATATTGGCCAGCTGAAACTCATACTCAAAATCGGACATGGCGCGCAGACCGCGCAACACTGCCGTGGCCCCTTGCACACGCATAAAATCGACCAACAACCCTTCAAAACCCACGACCGATACTTGCGGCAAATCAGCAAATACTGTTTCGACTAAGGCGACGCGCTCCTCGAAACTAAACAAAGGCTTTTTGTGATGCCCTGAGGCCACTGCGATCACGACCTCGTCGAATAGCTTGGTGGCGCGTGTGACCAAGTCCACATGACCATTGGTAATGGGGTCAAAAGTACCAGGGTATAAAATTTTGGTGTGCAATTTTGAAGAAGTAGGAAGGCTCATAGCTTGGCTAATATGTTCGGTAATATTAGGCCATATGCTAGCAAATTTTGCTCAAACTTAATACTTATCTGCTACATTTGTCCTAACAGCTGAGTTACATTTTTGCCAGAGGCTTTGCTACAATAGTGGGTTCGACTCATCCGTCTTATCATCCCTTTATACGGCAATGCTATTTATGGGGTTAGGGTGAGGAATCAGTAGGACTAGTCAGATAAGGTGCCTGTATTTTTTGGGCCGTCCTTATGGAGAAATTATGTCAAAAAAATCAAAAAAGCCTGACAACCAAATTTGCGCCAACAAAAAAGCGCGTCACGAGTACTTCATTGAAGAAACGTTTGAGGCAGGGTTAGCGTTACAAGGCTGGGAAGTCAAAGCCATTCGCGCCGGTAAGATGACGATTACCGAAGCGTATGTCATCTTTCGTAATAATGAAGCTTTCTTATTTGGCGCGCATATCCAGCCGCTGCTATCTAGCTCAACGCATGTAAGCCCAGACAGCATTCGGACGCGTAAGTTACTGCTCAATCGCCGCGAAATTGAAAAGCTCTTCGGTGCCGTCAATCAAAAAGGCTACGCTTGCGTGCCCTTGTCTTGCTATTGGAAAAACTCACTCGTGAAATGCCAAATTGGCTTGGCACTGGGTAAGAAACAGCACGACAAACGTAAAACGCTCAAAGACCGTGATTGGGAGCGTGATAAGCAGCGCGGCTTTAAACAGCATTTGGGTTAAAGAACCTTTAAGTGTGCCATGAAAAAAGGACGATTCACCATTCATTTGAATCGTCCTTTTTTATTGCTAAATCGCTGTTACTCATAAGGCTTTACACCGTTTTAACCATTTTTCTCATGGGCATTCCTTTATGAGCACCGCACAATTGACGCACACCGTGAGCAATCAAACAGGCAATGCCCAGCCAGATCAACCCGTAACTATAAACCATCGCTGATTCAAACGGGTTGCCCAATACAGTTATTGCCAAGATAAATAACAGCGCTGGCTCTACATAACTCATCATACCGTAAACGTTCACTGGCAGCATCTGGCTGGCATCCACGTTGGTTTTCATGGCTAAGACACTGAGCACGCCCAATCCCATCAGCATCACAATAAAAAATCCTGACCCCGTTACTACCATCACACTGCTGGATGCAAAGAGGAATAAATAAGCCACGGCAAATGGCGCAAAAACCGTCAAATCAACCAGCAATCCAGTCACGGCACCGATGCCTTGTAGCCTACGGAGAATATAATAAATAGGATAGGTGCCACATACCCACAGTGTGGCCCAAGACACGCTTTGCGTGCGTACAATCTCACTACCTACTCCTAACGCTGCAAATGCGACGGCAAGCCACTGTAAACGGCTCAATTTTTCACCAAAAAAAACACAACCAAACACCACCATCATCAGTGGGAATAAAAAATAACCCATCGCCGTTTGCACGCCTTGACCATTGACGGGCGCCCACATAAACAACCAAAACTGGCTCAAGAATATCGGCGTAGGCAAAAGCAGCCACGCCCACTGCTTTACCGTGCGCAAGGCTCTTAACTTATCAACGTGTTGACCCAAGCCACCATTAATAAACAAGTAACCCATGAGCACGGCCCACATCGCCAGCATACGCCAGATGAACACATGCGTGCCTGACAAGGGCGCTAAAAAACTGCTATACGCGTAAAGCACGCCAAACAATACGTTTGACAATACCGCTAGGACCACGCCCAACATTAATGTGCGCTGCTGCGCGCTCCCCGTTGTCCAAATCGCTAGTAAAGGCAAGCGTGACATAGTGGTAGCAGTAAATACGTTAGCTAATGTTGAGTTGGACATATAAGCACCATAGTGTTGAGTGGCTATTAAAAATCAGTGGTTATTTTTTATAGCGACGCGTTGTTT
The DNA here is from genome assembly GCF_021023115.1 of Psychrobacter sp. CCUG 69069. Lineage (NCBI taxonomy): Bacteria > Pseudomonadati > Pseudomonadota > Gammaproteobacteria > Moraxellales > Moraxellaceae > Psychrobacter > Psychrobacter sp. CCUG 69069. Next base: position 6,088 of record NZ_QQAI01000003.1, on the reverse strand, counting down.
GTTATGGTCTATTCTACTGAAGCGCTAAGATATAATTTCTCTATATATCATTAATATTGGTTAAAATTATTAAATTATCTTCTATAACTGAATTATTTATCATTTTTTAATTTATAGTGATAACAACTATCAAAATATCTAACCAGCATGTTTCTTTGAGGAAAACCTATGAGCCAACATCTAGACGATATCGACAAAGCCATTTTAAATTTGCTACAGGATGACGCGACGCTACCGCTAAAAGCCGTGGCAGAACGGGTTCACGTCTCTATCGCAACGGCTCAGCGCCGTGTTCAAGCGCTGTTAAATAGTGGGGTCATTACCAAGCAAGTCGCGATCGTCGATCCCAATAAGGTCGGTTATGGACTGACGGCGGTGGTCATGATCGAGATGGAGCGCTCCAATACGTCGATGCAACATCGGTTTGAGCGCTTAATGGATGCCCAATCGCAAGTGATGAGCTGTTATGAAGTATCGGGCGATTTTGATTTTATGTTGATGGTCAATGCCAAAAACATGAGCGATTATCATCAGTTCACCCGCAGCTTGTTAACGTATGAAAACAACGTACGCAATTTTAAAAGTCAGTTTGTGATGAACTTTACCAAGAGTGGTACAAAGATTGTGTTGGATTAGACGATGGTGTTGGATTAAACCTATCTACCAGATTTACTGTCACCGTCTTAGCACTCAAAAACCATAACCGTACTCTTGTAGATTATCTTACGCTATCAATAACTTATCCCTGCCTGAGTCGAATTCATGTTAAAATGAGCGCTTTTAAATTAGCCATCAATCCCAGCATTAACCCAATCGTTAATGTCGGCTATATTTTTAGTACATTTTTTCTAATCAACAGGTCCGCCCATGTCTGCCGATACCATTGCCCGCACCGCCTTTAAACAAGGCACCAAACCTCTTTATGATTACGACAAACATTGGGCGAGCTGCTACGAGCCTGCGCCTTATCTGCCCATGAGCCGCAAAGAGATGGACGATTTGGGCTGGGATGCCTGTGATGTCATCATCATCTCAGGCGATGCGTATGTCGATCACCCAAGCTTTGGCATGGCCATCATTGGTCGCCTACTAGAGTCGCAAGGCTTCCGCGTTGGTATCATTGCTCAGCCCGACTGGAAGAGCAAAGACGCTTTTATGGAGCTTGGCAAACCTGTCTATGCTTATGGCGTGACCGCGGGCAACATGGACAGTATGATCAACCGCTATACCGCTGATCGCAAGATTCGTAGCGATGATGCCTACTCTCCTGGCAACGTGGCCAATAAACGTCCTGACCGTGCGGCTATCGTCTACAGCCAGCGCTGCCGTGAAGCCTACCCTGATGTGCCCATTATCTTGGGCGGTATTGAGGGTAGCTTACGCCGTATTGCTCATTATGATTACTGGTCGGACAAAGTCCGTCGTAGTATCTTGATGGACGCCCGTGCTGATGTCTTGTTATATGGTAACGCTGAGCGTGCCATCGTCGATGTGGTACATGGCCTATCGAAGGGCTATACCTTTGAGCAAATGAGCAAACTGCGCGGTACTGCGTATCTGTTGACCCCGACACGCCGCCATTGGCAAGAAGATATGACCGAAGTCGCGAGCAATGATGTCGACACCGTTGGTCGCGTTGACCCAATTATCAACCCCTATGTGATGACAGAAGACGTCGATCAATGCTCCATTGAGCAAGACAAGACAAGCACCTCACCGGTAGGTCAGTCGATGTCTGCGCAGTATCAGGGCTTTGTGGCAGAGCCTGTGACCAATAAAGTCATCAACGCTCATCAAGTGGACGAAGAGACGCAGGTGGTACAAATGCGCGGCTTTAATAAGCCGATGACCGCGCGTAAGCACAAACTTAAGATGCCGCCACGCGAGCAAACGGTGATCCGTCTACCTGACTACGAGCACGTCAAATCTGACCCCGTACTGTATGCGCATGCCAGCCGTATCTTGCATCTTGAGACCAATCCGGGTAACGCTCGTGCGCTCGTGCAACGTCACAGCAGCGGTGCTGGTAACTCACATACCTCCATCGATGTTTGGCTAAATCCACCACCGATTCCACTCTCGACAGAAGAGATGGATTACGTCTTTGATTTGCCTTATGCCCGCTTGCCGCATCCAAGCTATGGCGATGCGCGCATTCCTGCTTATGACATGATTAAATTTTCGGTCAATATCATGCGCGGCTGTTTTGGCGGGTGTACCTTCTGCTCGATCACTGAGCACGAAGGACGCATTATCCAAAACCGCTCAGAAGATTCAATCTTGCGTGAAGTGGAAGCCATTCGCGATACCGCGCCAAACTTTACTGGCGTGATCTCTGATCTTGGTGGCCCCACGGCCAATATGTACCGTCTAAACTGTAAAGACGAAACCATTGAAAAGAACTGCCGTAAGCCCTCTTGTGTCTATCCTGATGTCTGCGAAAACCTGATTACCGACCACAGCAATTTGACCAAGCTGTATCGCAAAGCGCGTGACATTAAGGGCGTGAAAAAGATCCTGATTGCCTCGGGTTTGCGTTACGATTTGGCGGTCAAAGACCCTGAATACGTCAAAGAATTGGTCAGCCATCACGTTGGCGGTTATCTAAAAATTGCGCCTGAACATTCAGAAGAAAACGTCTTATCAAAAATGATGAAACCTGGCATGGGCAGTTATGATAAATTCAAAGCCATGTTCGAGCAGTACAGCCAAGAAGCTGGCAAAGAGCAATATCTGATTCCTTACTTTATCGCCGCCCATCCGGGCACCAAAGATGAAGACATGATGAATCTCGCCCTTTGGCTCAAAAGCCACGGCTACCGCGCCGACCAAGTGCAGGCCTTCTACCCTAGCCCGATGGCGACGGCGACCACCATGTATCACACCCACAAAGACCCCCTACATAAGATCAGCCGTAGTGAAGGTGATATGGACATCGTCAAGTCTGGTAAGCAGCGTAAACTGCACAAAGCGTTCTTGCGCTATCATGATCCAAAAAACTGGGTCATGCTGCGTAAAGCACTGCAAGACATGGGACGCAGTGATTTGATTGGTAAAAACCGTGGCTGCTTGATTCCACCATTTAATGCCAGTTTGGAAGGCCGCGATGCCGCGCAAGACAGCTACCAATCAGCGCGCAAAAAGAACAGTCGCCTCGGCAATGACTCGGTGAAGCGTAGTAATAACTCGGCTACCAATAATGCGTCGAACAACACGGGCAAAAATGCTGCTAGTAAAAATACCAAAAAGCGCGTGAGTAAAGGTAACTTCCAAACTCAGCACACAGGTCTACCACCGCGTAAAACCAAGTAGTAATAACGTCTGAATCTCGCTCCATAAAAAGCGCCTATCGGCTAACAACCGATAGGCGCTTTTTTATTTGCATGGGTTTATTTGGCCGCTTTATTATTCAAATTTGGCTGTCTCCTAAAAACCTTAAATATAACGTTACATTACTCAGGGGTTAAGTAACCCCGCGAACACGTAACAAACAATTTCTAACATTCTCCAACAATCGTATTCGTTACTATATGCGCTATATGCTTAACGCATTGTTAAAAACAAATACACTATAATTTTGCTATCTTTGGAGAAAGCCATGAAGACGTTAACGAAAATTGCGACCGCCTTACCTGCCCTTGCCCTACTAAGCGCTTGTGCAACTACCGCCCCTACTGCCCCAAACGGATCAGATACGCCTGCCTCAGAAAGCGTCACTGATGCCGCGTATGATCGTATGGCACCTGCCCCTTATACTTGTACTGACGACAGCAAAATCATGGCAAAACAATCCATCAATAAAAAACAAGTCATGCTAAACGCAACCTTACCTAAAGTAAAATGGACAGAGCAGCCCATCATTTTAAACGGGGAAGTACAAGGTGATGTAGCAAGCTATGTCAACGATTCAAACCCAGAAGCGGTCTACGCATGGCACATGAAAGGTGACAAAGGCATCTTTGCCATCAAATGGGCGAATGGTAAAGAGTACCAAGTAAACTGCCAAATTTAGTAAACCAATCATAAGTAAACCAATAATTGGTAAAGAAGCACCATCAATATAAAGCAGCCATCATAGAATGGCTGTTTTTTATGCGTGCTCATTAAAAACGTAGATAAGGAAAAGCTGTGACAGGAAAGTACGTTTTTGCTAGGACGTATTCTCATTTTAAAAATAGTGCAGATAATATCGAAATATTAATCAAATATTTGCCGCTGTTTGGCAAAATTTAGCCATTTTTAGTCCATTTAGAGGACTATCGATTGAATTGAGGACACGCCCTAGGCGGCTTAACGCTTTTGCCTAGAGAAGTATAAAGAAACCTGTCAAAATAGAGCGTATATGACACAGTTTACGACTGATAATACAGAGGATATATCGATGACTAAGCGCCTAATAACTATGATGATCATCACGACTGCCAGTGTGTGGGCGCTGACTGGTTGCGACAACAGTGCTGAGACTAATACTCAAACGCCTGAGATTGCTGAGCAAGCTGCTGAACCAGCCGTAACGACAGCAGAACCTTCCACATCAACCTCAGCGCCACATACGGTGAACTGGTCGCTAGTCGCCAGTGATGAAAAGCCTGCTGACCTCACTAATTATCAGTATCCATTCGCGCTCGATAGCCAAAACGTCCAGGACTATGCAGAGTATTTTGATGTGAGTAATGCCACCGCGCAGCACAATCTAACAGTGAGCATGGCAAGTAATGAAGCACTGTCTAAAGCCTTGGATCAACTCAGTGACACCTACGTCTCACATGAGATAACCGATGGTGATGATATGAAGCTTATCATTCATACCACGCCTGATGTCGCTGCCAGTAGCTACGATTATGTGCTGTCCGATGACTTTGCCAAAGGATTGGTGCTACCGATTGAGATTAAACCTGATGGTAAAAAAAGCGAGGCGAAAGCGCATGGAGAGATGCCGGAGTAGCGAGTCTACCGATATGCAGTGACGCGTAGGCATACTAAGATAGGCATGATCATGCCGCTTGGGGGCTGTATCCTACGCGAGCGATCACGCCTATGTATTACAGTAAAGCACGCATGAGCATGTAGCCGCCCATCCCAAACATCATGACATTTTCCGTTAAGGAGATAGCGCCTAACGGCACATTACTATCGCCGCCGACGCACGCACATTTTAGCTCACGCTTATCGATATACACGGCTTTGATGACGGATACGCTACCGATTAAGCCGATGGTAAACGCGACGAGACCCGCAATAGGATTTAGCCAAGGTTGATCGGCAAGCATAGCAATCCCTGCAAAAGCTTCTAAAAACGGATACACATAGGCGTAACGTACCATGCGGCGCGCCAGCAAATCATAACCCAAAAACCCCGTCGTAAACCCTTCTAAGTCTTCAAGTTTTTTGATCGCCAGCACACACATAGATAGCGCGACAAACCACATGAGCGCTTGTATGGATAATACGCTGATTGAGAATGCCCAGCATAATGCCAAGGTCATGAGGGCAGTAACAGAAAATATGGCAATGATAGGCGCGTAGGTTTTATCATCCTCTTTTTTAGGCTCACTATTGCCTAAAAATACCTGCAAATCATCATTTCCGCCAATGCGCTGGCCATCAATAAAGGTCTGTGGCGTGGTCTTGACCCCAAGCGTTTCTTTAACCAATGTATTCTCATCTTGGGTGGTAATATGACGATCGATAATGTCATAGCCTGCATGCTTGAGCGCGTCTAATGACTTGAGGCCAAACGGGCATAAATGATCGGCCATCACCATACGAAAAATGATGGCGCGTTTGCCATCCCCACCGATATGCTCGCCTTGTAGGGTATCGATGAGATGCTGTACTTTTTGGTTGTGGCTGGTGTCTATGGTGTCGGAATCAGACTGATGATTGGTATGGTCTGCCATAACGCGCTCCTTACGTTAATCTTATTCGCTTTTTGCTAGTCATCTTGCTGATAACTTTAACTATAGTCAGTTTAAAATAAAACTGTTATGCCTTGGACAAATATCATAAAACAATTTGGATAAATCATTCTCCATCCAGCCTTGGCGTAGAAACTTCACCTGAGCCCATTTTTTCTCGATAGGGTTTA